>NZ_JAACGC010000106.1:0-8158 GCF_029237385.1 Aeromonas sp. 1HA1 | reverse complement strand
AACAGGGATTGCAGGCTGGAGCTCACTCTGGGAAGGCTGGCAAACACTGCAAAGTAAACTGGACGGCTTTATTGCCGCCAAAGAGATGATGGCTTCGGGGATCAAGATCTGATCAAGAGACAGGTGCAGAACAGCAGAGCAATTCTGGTGGTGGCCTGATCGGCATGCTGGTTGTTGCCGTCGTCAATCAAATTGCCAACACCATTACCGACAAGGGACATGAAATTGCAGGGGTCACCAGCTTCCGGCTGTTGAGTGCCGATATGCCCAATGGCATCCTATACGGCCCCTATGCCCCCAAGTATCAGAAATAACTAATGCGTGACATCCAGATACCAAGAGGGCTACAGCCCTCTTTTTTCTTTCCGCCGTCAGTGAGAGCGACTACTCGTTTCTGATGGGCACCGTCCTTCACAGCCCCCACACTCTTCCTCCTGTCCGCCTTCTGCCGATCCCCTGCTTTTGCTACCATCTCAGCCACGATGAATCGCCCCTGGCTCCCTAGACACCTCACAGCCTTAAAATGAAGCAACCATTGGAGGGGCTGGAAGCAGGCGACGAGCAAGTCAGCCCGTAAAAGAGCGAGGCGAGCACTTCGCCGCAGTGCTGCGGATCGTCGAGTAGCTGGCCGCGCCACGGCTAATCAGGTCATCGTCCTCGGGAATAGGCGACCGCCCATTGCCGGTGGCCGACCCAGGTGTTAGCGATGACCGATGCCTGCCGATTCTCCCGGACTTGCTTTGACGTATACTCCAGCTAGTCTGGCGACCTACCAACAATATCCCCCCACTTTCACTCCGGAGACTCCCCTCACTATGGCTTGGCATAAGGTTAGAAACGAATATTCCAAACTGACGCTGCTGGGAGTAACCCTGCTAATACTGACCGGATTGGGCTCAGTGTTCTATTACACCTATCATAGCCTCCGGCGCGACATGAATCTCATCACCGCCAAGCAGAAGAACGTGTTCGACGTTTTCTACCAGCGGGCCAAGATCCTTGAAGTGGAGAACATGGTCCGCTACGCCGATCTGCACCTAGGGCAGGATATCCCCGCCCCGGTAAACGGGCTAGACACCGACTACCTCTATGGCTTCGACCTGAAAACCCAACAGCGTTTTGCCGATATTCCGCTGCAATATCCGGCCGCCAACCTGCTCAATACCTTCCGTTATGCCCTCTCCTACCCGGAGGTAAACAACATCTATACCCTCTGGAATGACTATCGCTTGATCGGCATGGTGGCCGACAACAATGTGCTGCCCGCCAAGCTGGCGTCGATCGAGATGGATCTGATGGCACAGCCCGCCTGGTATCACTACTTCGGTTGCGCCGATTTTGCGCCCAGCCGCACCTTCTGCAGCGCCGATGAAGCCTTTGTCTCCGATATCGAGATCGACAGCTTCAGCATGCGTAACACCATAGTGATGTACTTCCCCTTCATCCATCAGTCGGGGCTCGGCAGTTACAAATACGGCCTGCTCGGGATCAATATCTCCGTCGATGAGGCGTTTCGGGATGTGCTGCTACCCTTCACCAATATCAACCCGACCCGCGCAGCCGTTTCATTCAACGTTGCCGAACCCTGCCGTCCCTTCCATCTCTGCCTGAAAAAGTCACTGATGCGCACCAAGGCGGGGACGGATCTCTATCTGAAGTGGTCCTACTCCTGGCTCGACTTCATCAAACTGACACTGCACAGCGCCGCCTTCGAGATCTATCTTATCGCCCTGCTGTTGCTGATGGTCACCTGGAAACAGCTCTACCTGCGGCTGCGCGCTCTGGCTCACACCGACCACCTGACCCGACTGCCACGGCGAGACATCCTCAACCAGAGGCTGCTGCACGAGCACGACTACCTGATGATCCTCGATATCGACAACTTCAAGTCTATCAACGATCTGCATGGTCATAGCATCGGCGATGCCGCGCTCACCGCCTTTGCGCGTTATCTCAAGGGCAACATTCGCAAGATCGATACCGCCATTCGCTGGGGAGGGGAGGAGTTTATCGTGCTGTTTAGGGGGATGGGGAATGACGACATGATGAGCCAATCGGCCAAACGCTTGCTAACAAGGCCCCTGCAGATCCCCGAACTGCCAGATCACATCACCTTTTCTGCCGGGGTGATCCGCATCCGCGACTACCTGACGGTCACCGAAGCGGTCCATCTGGCCGATGAGCTGCTCTATCACGTCAAACAGCACGGCAAGCACAACATCGCCTGCTACGAGGGCACAACGATCCGGCTGATCCGCCCGTTGCCGGACGAAGCCGAGTCTGCATAGCCACCTTCTGCCGATCCCCCTGCTTCTGTTACCATCGCGGCCACGATGACTGTTTCTGTCGTGGCCGCTGGCCGCGATAACCCCACACTGGTGCCCCTATGTCCATTGCCTCCTTTGCCGAACTGGCCCTCTCCCCCCGTCTGCAGCAGACCCTGAGCGAGCTCGGCTATGCCGCGCCCCCCCCCATTCAGGCCCGCGCCATTCCCACTATTTTGGCGGGGCGGGATCTGATGGCAGGTGCCCAGACCGGCACCGGCAAAACCGCCGCCTTTGTGCTGCCGCTGCTGGAACAGTTGCTGCAACAACCGCAAGAGGGATCCCCCCGCCCGATCCGCGCGCTGATACTGGTGCCGACCCGCGAGCTGGCGGTGCAGGTCTTTGATAGCGTGGCGCGCTACGGTCAGGGCACCAGCCTCACCAGCACGCAAGTCTACGGCGGAGTGAGCATTGCCGCCCAGGTGGAGGCGCTTCAACAAGGCGTGGATATCCTGATCGCCACCCCGGGGCGGCTGCTTGACCATCTGCGGCAAGGAGCCTTGAGCCTTGGGAGCCTCAGCCATCTGGTGTTTGACGAGGCGGATCGCATGCTCGACATGGGCTTTATGGACGAGATCAAGGCACTGCTGAAACAGATCCCGGCGGATCGCCAGACCCTGCTGTTTTCGGCCACCTGCGATGACAACCTCTACGCCCTGAGCCGCGTATTGCTGCGCGACCCTGAGCTGATTGAAATGGCGCCGCGCAACACCACTGCGGCCGAGGTAGAGCAGCGGGTCTATGCGGTGGATGGCGAGCGCAAGGTGGCGTTGGTGGAGCACCTGATCAAGGTGAAAGGGTGGGCGCCTGTGCTGATCTTCAGCCGCACCCGTCAGGGGGCCGACAAGCTAGCCCAGCAGCTCGGCAAGGCGGGCATCAATGCGCTCGCCTTCCACGGCGATTTGTCGCAAGGGGCGCGGGAAAAAGTGCTGCTGGCGTTTCGCGCCGGCACCCTGCAGGCGCTGGTGGCCACCGACGTGGCAGCCCGTGGCCTCGATATCTTGGATCTCAACTATGTGATTAACCTCGAATTCCCCTTTGTGGCCGAGGATTACGTCCATCGCATCGGTCGCACCGGCCGCGCCGGCAACAAAGGGCTCGCCATCACCTTGTTCAGCCCGGAAGATACGCCGCTGTTGGAGAAGGTGGAAGCGGTGCTCGACACTCGCCTGCCCCAGCAATGGTTCCCGGGCTTTGAGCCGGATCTGACCCGCTTTGAGCCCGAGCCGCGCGGCAACGGCAAGGCCGCCCAGAAGCAGCGCGCCAGAAAGCAAGCGCTCTCTGGCAACCAGGGTGGCAAGGGCAAGCGTTAAGCCGCATCAATACCCCCGACAAAAACGCCCGCACGGGCGTTTTTTGTTATTCGATACAAGCCAACTCCCCCTTGGCGACCCACTGCGCCAGCCACACCTTGAAGACGAAACCGATAACGATGCTGACCAGCGAGGCCCACATCCCTGTGATAAAGGCCTGCTTCAGCCGAACGAGGGATTTATATTGCATATCAATTGCTTATTACTACAAGTCCAGAGAGGAAAAGATCTTATGGGAGGATCCGCATTGAGAACACCCCTCTTTAGGTCAGCCATCAAGCGCCCTCACATCGCCATTTATCAGGGCCACCCCCACCCTCTATGTCACCAGCCACTCCTTTGGCATGATTGTTACATTAGGAATCTTTCAACTCCCCTTTTATAGTGTGGGTTCAAATGCAACTTCAATCGCTAACCTCGATACATCAAATAAGAGATCTCATGAAAAAAATCACGCCCCCCCGGTTAGCCGCACTCTGCATAGTGTTGCTGGCGGCCCTCTGTTGGTCACTCCCCACTCCGACCGGGCTCGCTCCGGCGGCCTATCACACGGCCATTCTGTTTATCGCCACCATTCTGGTCATCGTGACCAACATAGCGCCGACCGGCTATATCGCCATTATCTCTCTGACCCTCTATGCCGTACTGCGCGCCGGTGGCGAAGCGACCCCCAAGGCGGCCATTGACGGTGCACTGGTCGATTTCAACCATCCGTTGATCTGGCTGATCGTGATCGCCTTCATGATCGCCAGCGCCTTTGCCAAGACCGGGCTCGGCAAGCGTATCGCCTTGTTGCTGCTCAGCCGCTTTGGCCAATCCACCCTGCGCTCCGCCTACTGTCTGGCGGTGGCCGACTTTATTCTGGCCCCTGCCACTCCGAGCAATACGGCGCGCGCGGCCATTGTCGCCCCCATTGCCAACTCGCTCGCCAAAACCATCAACAAGGATGACCGCAAGCTGGGCCAGTTCCTGCTCTCCAGCGTCAGCGCCATGAATGACGCCTCGGCGGTCGCCTTCAGCACCGGTTTTGCCGGTAATCTGGCATTGGTGGGCATTGCCGCCAGCGTCGCGGGCATGGCCATCGGGTTTCGGGACTGGGCGCTCTACCTGCTGCCACCGGCCATCGGCCTGTTGCTGGTCATCCCATTTGTGCTCTATCTGGTGATCCGGCCCGAAACCCGTGACACGCCGGATGCCCCGCGCTTCGCCCGGGAAGAGCTGGCCAAAATGGGCCCCCTCTCCCGCCACGAGAAGAGCCTGTTGGGTGTGTTTGTCGGGCTGGTCGTGCTCTGGGTCGGCGGCAGCACGTTGGGACTGGATGCCACGACCGTCGCCTTTCTCGGTCTGGCCGCCCTGCTGCTGCTCGGCGTACTGAATTGGGATGATGTCAAAGGCAACAGCGCCGCCTTCGATACCCTGATCTGGTTTAGCGTACTGATGGGGATGGCCGACAACCTGAAACGGGTTGGTTTCACCGGTTGGCTGGGTGATGAACTCTCCCACTTTATGCACAACATGCTGGGCGGTTTTGGCACCATCCCCATGCTGCTGGTGGTGATGGGTCTCTACCTGTTTACCTCCTATGCCTTTGCCTCGGCCACCGCCAAGGTCGTTGCGCTGGCACCCGTGATTGCCGGTGCCCTGCTGGCGGTCGGCGTGCCCAAGGAGATGGTGATCTTCAGCATCGCCGCCATCACCAACGTGGGCTGTAACCTGGCAACCTACTCCCACGCCCGCATCCCGCTGTTGCTGGGGATGGGTTATCACACCAGCGCGGAGTGGATGCGCATCGGTCTGGTGATCGCCCTGGTGGGCTTTGTCGTGGTGATGTCTATCGGTTTGACCTGGTGGCAATTCCTGATCTGACACCATGAGGGCCCATCACGGGCCCTCATCCATTGATGCCTCTCAAGCTCCGGCATCCGCCTTGAAGAGATCGTGGTAGTGATCGATAAGCGCAGGGCCCTGTAGCGGCGATTCGTGACCACAGATCACCCTCTTGATCGGCAGCGGCATCCCTTTAAGCCGCGCCAGCGGCCGGGGATAGGCCTTCATATCGGCAAAGCCCAGATTGCCCAGCGTCTCCTTGAAGTAACCTTTCATCCTCTTGCTCCCTCGACAGATCCAGCCCCTTGCCCCCCAGTGGCAAACCGGGCCTTTTACGCAGTGAGCAGAAGATACGGGGGATGAGTGGGGGGAAAATCGGCTGCTGTGATGACAAGGTGAAGCCTGGAGGAAGTCAGGATCGAACCAAGAAAAATTGCGGTTGGTAGTGCGAGGAATGGAGAGAGGTAAAGGCTCACCCCATACCATCACCGCCGTGATGTAGGGACGATTAGCGCAGCGTAATCGTCCGCATACCGCCGGCACCGAGTCATGGCAAAACAGGCAGGAAACTCTGGATATCAGCGGCTTCTCGGAGACCTCCCTTTCGCGATCGTCCGAATACGCTTCGCTATTCGAACCTACAACACAGATAGCGACCCCTCACCCTAACCCTCTCCCGAGGGAGAGGGGATGGCCCGAGCCAATTCCAAAGCCCCATCCCCACCCGTGCCTCGCACGTAAAGCACTGTCAGCTGAACCGTTTTGCTCCCTTCTCCCCTCGCGGGAGAAGGGTCGGGGATGAGGGGGAGGTAACAATAAGTCCCATCATGTAGGGTCGATTAGCGCAGCGTCATCGTCCGCATAACGCCGCGCACCTAGTCATGGCAAGAAAGGTAGGAAACTCTGGATGTCTACGGCTTCTCGGCCACCTTTCGCGATCGTCCAAATACGCTTCGCTATTCGAACCCACGCCACCTTAAGCAAGACTTTTGTCACGTTAAGACAAAAAAAACAGATAAGACTTTATTGTTTCTTTGCACTCTGATATTTTATTAATAAATCTGATCAAATAGAGTCTACACAATGTTATTAGAATATGGCGTTAAAAATTTTTTCTGCTTCTACGAAGGAGTAAACGTATCCTTCAAATTGCCTGCGAACTGCCCTGATAATATATCAATGGGGAATGATATCTCTAATATTTTATGCTTAAAGGGTAAAAATGGATCGGGTAAAACCAACTTATTAAAAGGCTTATCTTTTCTAGGTGAGTTTTGTACAAACTCATTCTCCTATAAACCCGACGAAAAAATAACTTTAGAGAACTTTTATAATAATAATGAAGACACGGAATTTTATATCGAATTCAGAGTAGATAACATCACTTACATTTATGAGTTGACTTTAAACAAAGAACATGTGGTTAAAGAGACTTTATTTAGAAAGGAAAGAAGAAAATCTAAAATAATAGAGAGAGATGGTGATAGGTTTTCTTTACTGACCTCTGAGTTCTCTCAACTAAAAAACATAAAACTCAGAAAGAATGCATCATTTATTAGTATTGCTAATCAATATGATTTTGATGAGTTAGAGGCACTCACAATTGTTTATATGTTCTTTAATAGCATTATAAGCAACGTTATTCATATTGGGCTTTCTGAGTGGAGTCCAAGCATTGATGTTGTGAGTGAAATGTATTTTCATGACCCCGACATGCTAGAGTTTGCAAAAAATATAATAATAGCTTGTGACACTGGGATATCAAACATTGAAATACTTAAGAAAAAAGATAGTAATGATGAAGAGCGATTTATACCGGTCTTTACTCATACAGTTAAAGGAATTAACAAGAAAATTTTATTCCAGACTGAATCAAGTGGAACGAAATCACTTTTCATCCAACTTGCAAAATATAAATGCATTCTAGATATAGGCGGCATTCTTTGTCTGGATGAGTTTGATATAAATCTTCACCCTCATATTTTACCGGTGCTATTATCTTTGTTCTTAGATAAGAAAACCAATACAAATCAATCTCAAATAATATTTACCACACATAACTCAGAAATAATAGACTTTTTGGGTAGATATAGAACCTATATTGTAGAAAAGACCGAGAATGAAAGTTTTGCATACAGATTAGATGAAATATCCGGTGATATTTTGAGAAATGACAGACCAATATTGCCTATCTATAACTCAGGGAAAATTGGTGGAGTCCCTAAGCTATGAGTTTCATAAATACAAGAAAGAATGCATTCCTAGAATCTATACCGAAGGTCAGCATTGAAGATAAATGTGACTATATCGCAAGGAAATGCAAATTTAATTTTTCTTATTTTGATCATACTCAAGAACCAGCACAAAACTTTTCTGACTGGTCAAATGAACAATTACTAAAGTTTTTATGGAAACTTCATGAGTATAGTAAAGAGTCTTTACTTCACTGGCAAAAAATGCCTGTTGGGAAGAAAAGCGGGCATGTTTTAGAAATATACAAAAGCTTTCCTAACAAATCTGATTTTTCACATCCCAAGCACGTTCCTCATCAAGCACAGTGGGGACGATTTGTAAGCGCCCCTGAATCAGCACCTGTTTTTACTGAGATCACCTCGGCACACTGAAACCCATCGTATCTACGTTGGGATTTCCGCTATGACCACTCAAGAACGCGTTGATTTTTGGCAGCGCCAG
>NZ_JAACGC010000105.1:0-8641 GCF_029237385.1 Aeromonas sp. 1HA1 | reverse complement strand
ACAGGGATTGCAGGCTGGAGCTCACTCTGGGAAGGCTGGCAAACACTGCAAAGTAAACTGGACGGCTTTATTGCCGCCAAAGAGATGATGGCTTCGGGGATCAAGATCTGATCAAGAGACAGCCTTTGGCGCTGAACATATTCGTTCAAAATATTTTTTTGGCTTTTTTTGCCACCGAGCAACAATACACTTCTGAATCTGTAATGGAAAGCGCCATCCTGTCTCAGCAACTTGAATCACTCGAGAATGTGATCGAGGTGACACCCATATGGCGTAGTGGGCCAAGATGCGGAATGGCGGCTGGTTCAGAGGCTTGTGGTCAACAGAAATGGACGGAAACAAATAACCCGGGGCGTGGCAACACCCCGGGTTATCAGTGGGTAGGAGAGGGTCAGGCGGGAGGGCTGGTGAAGGGTGATGCAGTGAATGCCACCACCACCGGTGGCCTTGTCGCCTAATTCGAGTGTGAACCCGACCTTGCAGAGGATAGGCTTGCCACCCTCTGAGGCAGGTCACTGAATAGGGGGCGCTGGCGTGGTTAAATGGTCGGCTCACATCTTGCCGGATATTGCTGTGACCATGCCATCTGACCTTCAGCCGCTGCTCGCTTGGCCTGACTATCTGCAGGCCTCCTGGCTGCGCTGCGCCCACCAGACCAGTGCCACCCTCTGGCACCCGCCCCACAGCGCCAAGGGGCAGACCTTGCAGAGCCTGCGTCAGCGCAAGCGGGACTTGCTCACCACCGGCGAGATGGCCCTCGAAGATCTCTACGAATTTATGGAGGGGCGCCCCTGCGCACTGCTGCTCACCGACGAGAGCGGCTGCCTGTTGGCCCAGACCGGCCACCCCGACACCCTGCGCGAGCTGGCGGCGCTGGGGTTTGGCCCCGGCGCCTTTTTCAGCGAGGGGCGCATCGGCACCAATGCCATCAATCTGGCGGCGCTGGAGGGGCTACCGCTCTGCGTCAGCGGCCCCCAGCACTTCAACCAGACCCTCCATCCCTGGCACAGCTGCGCCAGCCCGGTCTACAACAGCAATGGCCGTCAGGTCGCCATCATCGCTCTGATCTGCAAGGTGGAGGCGGCGAGTGCCGGGGATCTGGCGCTCACCGTCAGCGCCGGTCGCGAGCTGGCCCATCTGCTGCAGATGGAGACCCTGATGCAGGAGTCCCAGCACCACCTGAGCGAGCTTTACGCCCTGCTCGATGGCATGGATGACGGTGTGCTGGCCTGGGATCCGCAGGGCCGATTGCGCTACCTCAATGGGCTGGCGGCCAACCGGCTGCGGCTCGATCCTGCGCTCTGTCTCGGTCAGCCGCTGGAGCAGCACCTGCTGTTGCCGCAGCGGTTGCAGCTGGCCATCAAGGGGCAGACACCACTGAGTCATGTGGAGGTGACGCTGGAGCGGCTCGGCGCTCAGGAGGGGGAGTTTATCAATGCGCTGGTAAGCCTCAAGCCGCTGCCGGGGCCGGAGGGGGTCAGCTTTATCGCCCTGCTGCACCCGGTCGACCGGCTGCGGGCCATCCATCAGCTGCGCCAGACGGTGCCCGAGTTGTCGGCACTGGTGGGGGAATCGAGCGCCATGCGCAAGCTGCTGCGCTATGCCCGGCAGGCGGCCCAGAGTCAGGGGCCGATCCTGCTGCGCGGCGAAGAGGAGGTGGGCAAGGCCCAGCTGGCGGAGGCGATCCACTTTGGCAGCGAACGGGCTGCCGGGTCGCTCATTACCCTCAACTGTCAGGCGCTGCCGAGCGAGCGGATGGCGCTGGAGCTGATGGGTTCCGACGAGGCGGGGCAGGAGCGGGCGGGCAAGTTCGAGCTGGCCCACGGCGGCACCCTGGTGCTGGAGCAGGTGGAATGTCTCTCTGCCCCCATGCAGGCGGCGCTGCTGCAACTGCTCAAGACCGGCCGCATCCAGCGCTTCGATTCGGCCCGCATCCTGCCGCTCAAGGTGCGGATCGTCGCCACCAGTAGCGCCCCGCTGGAGCAACTGGTGCAGGAGGGGCTGTTTGGCCGCCAGCTGCTCTATGCCTTGCAGGCGTGCGAGCTCTGGCTGCCGGAGCTGCGCGAGCGCGCGGCGGATTTGCCTAGCCTTATCAGCCAGCAGTTGGCGGCGCAGGGGCGCGAGCCGGTGCGCCAGTTCAGCCCGGCGGCCCTCGACTGTCTGCTCGCCTACCCTTGGCCCGGCAATCTGGGGGAGCTGCGCAGCGCGGTCGAGCATGCCCTGCTTCATGCCGGTCAGGGGCTGATCCCGCCGGAGGCGCTGCCCGCTGCCATTCGTCACGGTTATCAGTTGGTGGCGGATGAGGTGGTGGGGCAACCGCTGCTCACCTTGGCGGAGCTGGAGCGCCAGGCCATTTTGCGCTGCGCCCACGCCTGCAAGGGGCAGGTGAGCCAGATGGCCCAGCATCTTGGCATCAGTCGCACCACCCTGTGGCGGCGACTGAAGCTGCTCGAGATCGATCCCGCCGACTATCACGGCTGACGCCGCTCTAGTCGTCGCCAACCGGCCCGCAGAAAACGAAACGGCCCCGCAGTGGCGGGGCCGTGTTATATGGCAAGGTCAGCGGTGGCGCGGTTACAGCCCCAGCTGGTGGGCGGTGACGATGGCCGCCAGCACATCCTCGGCAGTGACCTTGAACGGCATGTTGTGGATGGTCTCCCCTTCGGCGGTGGAGGCTTTGGCCACCGCCATCAGGCGCGCCATATCCAGCTCCTTGACCCCCATCATATGCAGGTTGGTCGGCAGGCCGATCGAGCGGCAGAAAGCCAGCACTGTCTCGATCTCCGCCATCGGGGCGTTCTCTAGCACCAGCTGCACCAGGGTACCGAACGCCACTTTTTCACCGTGGTAGAGGTGGTGACACTCGGTGAGCTGGGTCAGGCCGTTGTGGATGGCGTGGGCGGCGGCCAGCCCGCTGCTCTCGAAGCCGATACCACTCAGGTAGGTGTTGGCCTCGATGATATTCTCCACCGCCTTGGTGCAGAGCCCCTGTTCCACCGCCAGCTTGGCCTTGTAGCCGTCGGCCAGCAGAGTCTTGTAGCAGAGCTCGGCGATGGCCTGCGCCGCCAGCGTAGAAGCACCACCGGCCATGGTCTGGCAACCGGAAACCTTGTTGGCGCGCGCCTCGAAGTAGGTGGAGAGCGCATCCCCCATGCCGGAGACCAACAGCCGCACCGGCGCGCGGGAGACCACGCCGGTATCCATGATGACCATGTTGGGGTTGGTCGGGATCATCAGGTATTCGCTGAACTGCCCCTCCGGGGTGTAGATGACCGCCAGCGCGCTGGTGGGCGCATCGGTGGAGGCGATGGTGGGCACTATGACCACCGGCACCTTCTGGTAGAAGGCGACCGACTTGGCGGTATCCAGCGTCTTGCCGCCGCCGATACCGATGATGACGTCAAACGACGTCTGGTTGCAGCGGGCCAGCAGCCGGTCGATCTCGGGGCGGGAGCACTCGCCGTTGAAACAGTCAAACTCGGGCTTGATGCCCACACTGTGGAAGCTGGTAGCAACCGTGTCGCCAACCAGCTTGGTGACCAAGGCATCGGCCAGAATGAGCGGTTTGGTGCCGAGCGCCTTGACGTAGTTGCCTATGTTGGCGAGGGCCCCGTTACCTTGCACATATTTGCTGGGGCTGATGATGATGCGGTCCATATTCTATCCCTCTCTCTAGTTCATAAGACGTCTTTTGAAACTAACAGGGGCGAAGGGGCGGCAGTGCCGGGGAGTCCTTCGTCTTGAATTGCGCTGCACAGGCTCAGCGAGCGAGTGCAGCGCCTTGAAACAGTGGCGTGCGGCGATCAGTCGCCGAAGCGCTCGGCAGCCAGCTGCTGGAAGCAGGCCAATGCAGCGGTGGCATCCTCCCCGCGCGCCAGCAGGGTGAGCATGTCGCCCTGACGCACGTTAAGCATGGTGAGCCGGGTCAGGCTGCGGGGGTTGGCCTCTTTATCCCCTTTTTGCAGCTTGAGTTCAGCGGCAAAGGGCTTGAGGGCGGCCACCAGTCGGGCGGCGGGGCGCACATGCAGGCCGTGGGGGTTATCCACCACCACTTCGCAGCGCAGCCAGCCATCGTCGCTAACGGGAGCTGTGTCAGTGCAGGCATGCGAAGTGGTGGCAGGCAGCATCGCCTGTTTCGGGCCCAGCGCGCCGAGTGCCTCGGCGGCTACCTCATCCAGCGTCATCCCGGAACCGGCCGCCACCACGGCGGCCAGAGTGCCCTCGACCAGCGGGGCGGGGCAGAGCCGCACCCGGGCGCTTAACTCGAGGGGCAGCAGTTCGAGGGCGGTCTCGGCGCTGAGCAGGGCGCTGCCCAAGTCCATCAGTACCAGCACGCCGCTGCCGTCATCCGCTTCTTCTATCGCACTCATCACGGCGATGGCATCTGTGCCTATGGGGTGGGCGGGGTCATCGACCCCGGCCGCCAGCAGCAGGCGGGCCGGGCTGCCCAGCTGATCGGCCAGCGCTTTCAGTCCGGCCGCCAGCATAGCGCTGTGAGAGACAACTACGATTCCGATCATGTCACAACCTCGCTCTGTCACGCAGGGCGGTCAGCAGCAGCAGGGTCGAGGTGGCCCCGGCATCCTGATGGCCGATGCTGCGCTCGCCAAGATAGCTGGCGCGCCCCTTGCGGGCCTGCATCTGGATGGTGGCCTCGGTACCGGCTGCGGCGGCTGCCACCGCCTTATCCAGCGCATCGTTGAGGGACAGCGCTTGCTGCTGCGCCTGTTGCAGGGCGGCCAGTGCCGGCCACCAGGCGTCGCACATTGTCTTGTCACCCGGCTCGGCGCGGCCGCGGGAGACGATCCCCTCGACGCCGTCACTCAGCATTTTGCACAACTGACTCAGGCTCAGGCTCTGGCAGGCATCCGTGCTGGCCGCCGCCCGGATAAAGAAGGTGCCGTAGAGCGGGCCACTGGCGCCGCCGACCGAGGAGAGCAACGTCATGCCGGTGGTTTTCAGCACCTGGCCGATGTCTTTGTCTGCCACCGCAGGCAGCTTCTCGGCCACCTTGGTAAAGCCGCGCTGCATGTTGAGGCCGTGGTCGCCATCGCCGATATCGGTATCCAGCGCGGTGAGGTAGTCACGCTGCTCGGTAAAGATGTGTTCGCAGTCCAGCAGCCAGTTGACGATGTGATGCTTGCTTAACATGGGTTCTCCTTAGCAACCGCGACGCAGGGCGGGGGTGTGAACGGGGGCATCCCACAGGGTCATCAGTTCATCATCCACCTTGAGCAGGGTGATGGAGATGCCGGTCATGTCGAGGGCGGTACAGTAGGGGCCGATCAGGTTACGTACCAGATGGATGCCTGCCGCTTCGCACAGGGTGGCGAGGCGACCATAGACACCATACAGCTCTGAAATCGGGGTGCCGCCGAGGCTGTTGACCAGCGCGATGACACGATCGCCCGCATTCAGCGGCTCGATAAAGGTGTGCTCTTCCTGCCAGCTGCCGGAGGCTCTGTCCCAGTGGCGCAGGGTGCGACCATAGGGGGTGTTGTCCGCAAGCTCGCTGAACATGTCGTCCACCAGGGTATTGAGGTCGGTGAAGGGGCGGCGCGCTATGCCCGGCTCGCCGTGGATACCCACGCCAAACTCCATCTCGTTGTCTGCCAGGGTGAAGGAGGGCTTGCCAGCGGCAGGCACGGTGCAGGCATGCATGGCAACGCCAATGGTGCGGCTCTGGTTGTTGATGCGACGGGCCAGCGCCTCGCAGCGGGTCAGGTCATAGCCCGCTTCGGCAGCGGCACCGACCAGTTTCTCGCACAGCACAGTAGTGGCGACACCACGACGACCGGCAGTATAGAGGCTGTCTTTGACTGCCACGTCGTCATCGATCAGCGAGAAGCCGACCTTAACGCCATCGCCGTGCAGCAGCTCGACCGCGGTCTCGAAGTTGAGCACGTCACCGGTGTAGTTCTTCACCAGAAACAGTACGCCCGCGCCGCCATCGACCGCCTGACCGCACTCGTACATCTGATCCGGGGTCGGGGAGGTAAAAATCTCGCCGGGGCAGGCGCCATCCAGCATCCCTTTGCCCACTAGACCGCCGTGCATCGGCTCGTGGCCGCTGCCACCGCCAGAGACCAGCGCCACCTTGCCCATCACGGGGGAGTCGGCGCGGGTTATGTAGTGGGGTTCGATACGGACCTTGAGCTCGGGGTGGGCGGCAGCCATCCCCATCAGTTGTTCACGGACCACGGCATCGACGGCATTGATCAGTTTCTTCATGGCTCACTCCTTGGCTTGCCACCGCTCGGGTGGGCAAATGGTTGATGGAGCCAGTCTAACGGGATAAATCGGGAGAAAAATGATGGCCGGTTCGGTTCGGATTTGAAACAGCAGAGGGGATGTTGGCGTTTCAATCTGAAACGGCGCGGAACAAACTGGCGGGAAACTGTTAGCCGCCTCACAGCCATGAAAAAGGGCCCCGCAGGGCCCTTCGCTATAACCGGATGGGTTAGATAGCCCAACCCCCGGCATAGAAGACCACCAAAGCCACGGCGATGATGACGGTGCCGACGTTGAGTTTCTTCCACTCGGCGGCAAACAGACGACCCACGACCAGCGCCACAAAGCCCAGCATGATGCCGGTCACTATGTTGCAGGTCAGCACGATGAAGACGGCGCACAGCATGCCAGCCAGCGCATCGACCGAGTCGTTGAAATCCAGCTTGGTGACGTTGCCCAGCATCAGCAGGCCGACGTACATCAGCGCCGGTGCGGTGGCATAAGCCGGCACCAGATAGCTGAGCGGGGAGAGGAAGATCATCAGCAGGAACAGCACGCCGACCAGCGCAGCAGTCAGACCAGTCTTGCCACCGGCTGCTGTGCCTGCGGCAGATTCGATGTAGACGGCGGCCGGAGCCCCACCCACCACGCCAGCCACCATGCTGCTGACGGAGTCGGCAGTCAGGGCCTTACCGCCGCTGATGATGTGGCCACGCTCATTGATGAGCCCCGCCTGACCGGCCACGGCTCGTATGGTACCGGTAGCGTCGAACACGGCCGTCATCACCAGTGCCAGCACAGTGGGGATGACCACAGGATTGAGGGCACCCAGCAGATCCATGCTGCCAACCAGCGAACCTTTTTCACCGGTCAGGCTCGGCATGGCGAAGAAGCCCTGCCAGGTTACGTTCGGATCGAAGATGAGGCCGAGGATGGAGATGGCGATGATCACCATCAGGATACCGCCCGGCACCTTGCGACGCTCCAGACCGAAGATGGCGGCCAGACCCAGCACCGTCATGACGACAGGAAAGGAGGTCACCTCACCCAGTTGAACCGGCAGACCGGCCCCTTCGTTCTTGATCACCATACCGACACCGTTGGTGGCGATCAGCAGCAGGAACAGACCGATGCCGATGCCGGTGCCGTGGGCAATGCCGGAGGGAAGGTTGTCCAGGATCCACTGGCGCACGCCTGTGATACTGATGAGGGTAAACACCACCCCCATCAGGAAGATGGCGCCAAGGGCAACCGGAATGCTCAGTCCCTGACCCAGTACCAGACTGAACGCGGTAAAGGCGGTGAGGGAGATGGCGCAACCGATGGCCATCGGCAGCTTGGCCCACAGCCCCATCAGCAGGGAGCCGAAGGCAGCGATCAAACAGGTCGCCACGAAGACGGGCCCCTGCTCGAAGCCGGCAGCGCCCAGCATGTTCGGCACCACTATGATGCTGTAGACCATGGCCAGGAAGGTGGTCAAACCGGCCAGCAACTCCTGGCGCACGCTACTGCCGCGCGCAGAAATGGAAAAATAAGAGTCCAAAAAGCCGCCTTTTGCTCCGTTGGCGGCCATATCTTGCTTTGCCATAACTTATCCTGAAAGTGTGAAGGAAATCGTTTGCTTTTGTGGCGCGCAAAATAGCAAGAATTTGTCGAAATTGCAGCGAATTCCCTGAATTTTTCATCAAAATGGCAGAAATTGTTCTCGTTCGGACACAAATTTGCATACGCGCTTGCTGCAGCCCTCACCTTCATCCACGAGGAACGCCTCTATACTGCAGAGAACTATTCGCACTGCAAGACGGGAGATGACCCATGCACACGCGCAATCTGCTGAACGATATTCCCTCGCCACTGCCTACCGAACTCTTTCAGGGTCTTGTCAGTACCAACCACCTGCGAATCGAGCGCATTCTCTCCCACGGCCATCAGACGGCGCCGGGAGAGTGGTACGATCAGGATGAACATGAATGGATCCTGGTCGTGCAAGGAGAGGCCAGCCTGCTATTCATCGATCCGCAGACCCAGGAACAACAATCGGTACAACTGGGCCCGGGCGATCACATCAATATTCCCGCCCGCCAGAAACATAGGGTGGAGTGGACTCACCCCGACATGACCACAGTCTGGCTCTGCGTGTTCTACTGAGATGGATAAGGGGACTGAAAGGGTAGGCTTTAGACCTTGAATGATTTTGAGTTGATACCAAAAAGAAAGTAAGCGTCCAGCGAAGGCCGTATTGACAGGGGCGACAGGTTATTCAGCAGGTAGAGCAACACGCCAGAGCCTGTAAATAATTCTGTGTAACTGCCCACTCCATTACAGGTGACCGTTCAGGCGATCACCGAACTCGATAATAAAACGATTTAGGGCAAGCTTCCAATTCTGGATCGGCATGGTCCATTTCTTG
>NZ_JAACGC010000104.1:0-8751 GCF_029237385.1 Aeromonas sp. 1HA1 | reverse complement strand
CGGCCGCACGATGAAGAGCAAAAGTTAGCATGATCGTTACCATGTTCGGGAGTCACATAGGAGATCAGATCCTGGAAATCGGGAAAAGTGCCAATCAGTTCACAATATTTGTGTATAAGAGTCAGGGATAATGCACAAACAGTGCCAAGCGTCTCCCAAAGCCGGATTCAATATAAAAAATCTCTCCCACATCAGACTCTTGAACAACAATTATCACTGAGGACCTGAGCAGGCCTCGCCCCTGCGCTTGGGGCCCCCTCCTGATGTAGCGCCGAGAGGATGACTTATGGGCAAGACCATACTCGTGGTGGATGACTCCGTCGGGATCAGGGCGGCCATCACCATGACGCTCAGCAGCGCCGGTTTTTACGTGATAGAAGCAGCCGATGGTGAGGCCGCCCTCATCCAGCTGGAAAAGCGACGCGTAACCTCATTATTTCAGACCTCAACATGCCTGGCATGGATGGCATGACGCTGCTCAGACGGGTCAAGGCGCAGCAGACGACCCGCTACCTCCCTTTCATCATGCTGACCACGGAGGACTCCGACCAGATCAAGCGAGAGGGGTTCGAGGCCGGCGCCCGGGTCTGGCTGACCAAGCCGTTCGAACCGCTCAAGCTGCTCGATAATGTTTACAAGGTGGTGCAACCATGATGCGGGAGCGACAGTCATGAGCCTGCAACTCGATACCCGGCAAACGCCCCCCACCGCCACCCTGAGCGGTGAAATGCGACACGCCACTGAAAGATTGACCGCCAGCCCCTCCCAGCTATCCCCCTTCGCCAACCAGGCCAACAGCGTGGTGGTCCAGTCAGGGGAGATCGCCCATGTCGGTGAAGAGCAGGTCAAGCACGCCTCGCAAGAGGTGCTCAGGGTCACCACTGCCGTCAACGACTCGGCCAAACAGGTGCAGGGGCTGTTCGATGACATCACCCGCATCAGCCAGATTTCAGTGATGATCCAGGGGGTGGCGGACCAGACCAACCTGCTGGCACTCAACGCCGCCATCGAGGCAGCCCGGGCCGGTGACATGGGCCGTGGCTTTGCCGTGGTCGCCGACGAGGTGCGAACCCTGGCGGCGCGGACGACCCAGGCGACGCAAGAGATCAACGAGATGCTCAAGTCGATCCAGCAGGGGGCCACAGGGGCGGTCAAGGGAATGAATACCTGTGCCGACAGCATGAGCCGGGTGCGAGAAACCACAGACAGCTCCAGCGATACCATGGCCCAGGTGGATCAGAGCTCTCGCAAGGTGGTGGGCCTCATCCAGGAGATCAGCTCCATGCTCCATGAGCAGGCCGCCGCCAGCCAGCTGATTGCCCAGTCGGTCGAGGAGATTGCCCAGATGTCGCTGGAGAACGTATCCGCCGCCGAGAGCGTCAACCACGATGCCTCCCAGCTGACCGACATCATCCATCAACTCAACAAGGGCATCGGTTTCTTCAAGGTGTAGCTGGTCAACAGGGCTGCCATCCCGGCAGCCCTGCTTTTTCCCCTCCCCCGCGCCTTCATCCGGCCAGTCTCGCCCCCCATCCCTGTCAAAACCTCTCAACACGCATAATACCCGACCCCAACTCACTGAAACGCCACATTAACCCCTGCCTGTTGGAGGGTCATAACCAGTGATAAATATCGTGTGATAGGGAGCAAAAGAAAGCATCGGGAAGCATATTTATACAGAGGAATATCCCGTATTTATGCCATTACTTCACTCCTATTCGCCACATAATTTACCAAACAAAAAACAACTGATAACATAACTGTACATTTAAAAGCATATAAAACAACATCCGCTGCGCGGTCTGCGGCGACCTGACCCAAGGCGTTCAGGCCAGCGGGTCAAGATTGAGATAAACAGCCAACCCCGATCCTCATCAAGCAGACACCCGAACCCATGATGAACACAGTTACGGCCAGCATCGATGTCGATGCGCTCCATCACAATTTTGCCGTCGTGCGGCGCCACGCCCCCCACAGCAAGATCATCGCAGTCATCAAGGCCAACGCCTATGGCCATGGCCTGCTGCAGGTCGCCAATACCCTGGTCCAGGCAGATGCCTATGCGGTGGCGCGACTCGAAGAGGCGCTGGTACTGCGTGCAAATGCCATCACCAAACCCATTCTGGTGCTGGGTGGCTTCTTCTCGGCCGAGGCGCTCTCCCTGCTGGCAGCCCAGGAGTTGCAGACCACACTGCACACCTGGGAGCAGTTGGCGCTGCTCGAACGGGCCCAATTGCCGGCCCCCGTCAGGGTCTGGCTCAAGCTCGATACCGGGATGAACCGGCTAGGCGTGAGGGAGCAGGAGCTGCCCGCCTTTATCGAGCGACTGAGCCGATGCAAAAACGTGGTGCAGCCTTTTCATCTGATGACCCATTTCAGCCAGTCCGACGAGCAGGATAGCCAAGCCACCCAGCAGCAAATCGAGGCGTTCAAGATGCTCACCGCCCACCTGCCGGGCGAGAAGGCCATGGCCAACTCGGCAGGGATCCTGGCCTGGCCGGATTCACGTAGCGACTGGATAAGACCTGGCATCATGCTTTATGGCGCCTCCCCCTTCGGAGGCCAGCTGGCCTCCGATCATGGGCTGCGCCCCGTCATGACCCTCAAGAGCCAGCTGATCGCCATCAGAAAGTGCAAGCGGGGAGAATCGGTAGGATATGGCGCCCATTGGGTGGCTCATCGCGACACCACCCTCGGGGTGGTCGCGGTCGGCTATGGCGACGGTTATCCGCGCATGGCTCCCGAGGGGACGCCCATGCTCGTCAACGGTCGCCGGGTGCCCATCGTCGGCCGGGTTGCCATGGACATGATCACGGTCGACCTCGGGCCACAGGCCAGCGATCAGTGCGGGGATGAGGTGATCCTGTGGGGCGAGGGCCTGCCGGTGGAACAGGTGGCAGAGAAGATAGGGACTATCCCCTATGAACTGCTGACCCGCCTCACCTCCCGGGTGTCCGTCGCGCTTGCCCAGCCCTGCGCCAAGGCACTGTCGCTGGCAGACGCTGACATGCCCTCATATGCTGGCTACGCCCTGCGAGCCACGGCTTAACACAGGATCTCTCATCTTAATTCGGGAGACATGAGGCATAGCGGCAATGAGCAAAAAAGCAGCAGGGCAGTGACGCCTGCGCTCGGCGAAAGAGCATCCCCCAGCAGGCAGTGCAAGACGACGAGCCTGCCCCCTGGATACGGGTCGCACCAGCGATCACGGGAAAAAACAAAAGGGCCTGTCTGTCGACAGGCCCTTTTGTTTTATTTGGCGGTGAGGGAGGGATTCGAACCCTCGATACGTTGCCGTATACACACTTTCCAGGCGTGCTCCTTCAGCCACTCGGACACCTCACCAATTTGTTTTGGTCATGAGCTCATGCTTGCCAAGAGCATTGCCTGGCAGCCACTCGGGCACATCACCAAATTCTGGTCTGTTGTTTAACGTGTTCAGCCAACACAGTGTTCATGGCGCTGTTGCGCTGGAACGGGGCGTAATTTAGGGGAAAGCCCCGCCGGCGTCAACGGCTTTTTTTACCTGACGAATCGTTCGCACATTTAACGCACAAATCAGTGCACGCATTCCGGCGCGACCTGGATCTCGGGCAGGTTCAGGAAGCCAAGGCGCTCGCATTCGGACACCACTTCATGGGTCGCGGCCGTGGTGCTTTCGACAAACAGCAGGAACTGTTCCACGGAGAGACCCGCCTTGGTAAACACTGTGTGGCCCACGATGAGGCGCGGCAGGTTGTCATCAATGATGTCGAGGAACACCTTGAGCGACGGATATTGCATGTTGAGGCGACCCAGTTCGGCCATCAGCGGCAGCAGCGAGGAAGGACGCACTTCCAGCTCGGATGAAAACAGCAGCCCTTCCTCTTCGACAAAGATCCGGCTCTCCTGAATGCCGTCGACGGACTGCAGGGAGACAATGTGGATGCCATGACACTGATCGCAGACATAGTGCTCGATACGAGCCTGCTGCAACCAACGCATTATCATTTCAGAGCTGGGGATATTCATCATTTCCACGACACGATAAGGATCAAGGGGCGCAGTCTAAACCAATTTTCCGGCAACCAAAAGTGCAGTGGCCGGATAAGCTGGGCGCCAGCTTCTTTTTGGCAAGCACTATGCATATACTCAGTTATTCTCGCCCCACCTTCCCCCTTCAGAAGGCCTGATGACCATCCAAGAAAAGTACCGCCTGCATCTGAAATCCTTGTCGGATGAACTGCTGGCCCTGCAAAAGCCCATTCGCATTCTGGATGCCATCAAGTGGCCCCGTCATCTCCAGGCCGATTTTCTGGCCAACGGAGGACGCGCACTGCCAGCCATCGATCAGCACTTCTACGATGCCCTGCCCCTCGGCTTCGATCCCCGCAACAAGTATCTTGAACTCAAGGAGTTGCGGGACAGGATCCGGCGCCGGCTGGGCCCTCGGGATGATCTGGGCCGCATACTGCAAGAGACGGTCGATCAGTACATGGTGGTGATCGAGATGCTGCGCCAACGCGGACAGCCTGATTTCTTGCGCTACAGCCAGCTGCTGTACGGCTCGGCCAGCGATCACCTGCGCGGCGATCGCAAGACCCTCAGGGAGCTGGGAGCCCGCTTGTGCGACATCTTCTCCCTGCCTGGTGCCCGCCATCTGGTGCGCCCCTATCCCAAGGAATTTGAAGGGGAAGCCGCGGTCGCCAAGCTGCAGGGCAAACTGTCGAGCTATTTCAGCGATGGCACGGTACAGGTCAAGCTGAGCGATGGCATCGTCTCGGATGCCGCCGCCGGCGGCGATTACATCAAGCTCAATTCCCACGCCCGTTTCTCCGAGCTGGACCTGCAGGTACTGGAGGTGCACGAAGGCTGGGTGCACGTGGGCACCAGCGAACACGACGCCTACATGATCACCCAGCGGGTGTTTCGCGGCGGCATGGTTGGCGGCGGTGCCTGCTTCACCAAGGATCTCTCCTACGTGCGCGGCTACGTGGAGACGGTCAACTTCATCCGCAGCGCTGTGCTGGAAGGGGTCCCCGAGATCCTGCCCATGCTGTTCGTCGGCAAGGTGACCCTGGACGACATTCCTGTGCTCTATCAGCACTATCTGGAGGGGCTGATCGATGCCCCCCGCTACCTGCCTCCCATGTTTCGCGATCTCACCGGGCTCTACGTCTGGTTCGGCTTCGCCTCGGGCATGTCACTGGTGGACATAGGCCGGGTCCAGCAACATTTTCGCCAGCTGTTCCATCGTCTGCCAGTGGCCGATCCCATCATTGCGCCGGTGGATATCGAGATCGACTGAGTCGTAAACAAACAAGAAGGGCGCCAGATTGGCGCCCTTCTCTCTTATCGCGGCCCGATCACTTGTAGGCCCGCCCTTCCAGATAGTGCTTGCGGCACAACGACACATAGCGATCGTTGCCACCGATTTCCACCTGCTCACCATCCCGCATCACCTGGCCAGCAGCGCTCACCCGCGAGTTCATGTGCGCCTTGTTGCCACACCAGCAGATGCTTTTCAGCTCTTCGAACTTGTCGGCAAGACAGAGCAGATGATAGGAGCCCGGGAACAGCTCCCCCCGAAAGTCGGTCTTGAGGCCATAGGCCATCACGGGAATATCCTGCTCGTCGACGATGCGCGCCAGTTGGTAAACCTGCTCGCGGGTCAGAAACTGGGCCTCGTCGACGATGAACACATCGATACGCTTCTGGGCATGGCGCGCCTTCACCATCTCGAACAGATCGCAACTGTCACTGAACACATCCACCTTCAGCTCAAGGCCAACCCGGGCACTGATCACCCCCACGCCGAAGCGGTCATCAATGGCCGGTGTCATGGCCAGGGGCTGCATGCCCCGCTCCAGATAATTGAAGTGGGCCTGGATGAGCTGGGTGGATTTGCCTGAATTCATGGTGGCAAATTTGTAGTGCAGTGAAGCCATGGTGTTGTTCCGAAACTGAATTTATGGGGCGCATGCTAACCAAAGCCCCTGCCAAAACCAAGGGGCCCGTGGGCCCCTTGTTCTATTTATGCCATAGCCAGCGCTCGATGGCGCCGAGCCTTGCGCAGATGATAACCGGAGAAGATCACAAACCAGAGCCCGCTGACGGTAAAGCCCGCCAGCACGGAATGCATCAGCCCCATGACCAGGTAACCGAGCGCAGCACCGAAGGCGATGGCCAGCGCATAGGGCAGCTGGGTCATCACGTGATCGATGTGATGGCACCCTGCGCCCGTGGCCGACAGGATACTGGTACTCGAGATGGGCGAGCTGTGATCGCCAAACACCGAGCCTGCCAGCACGGCGGCCAGCATCGGCAACATCAGGCTGATGTCGCTGGCGGCAGCCATGTCACCGGCCAGCGGCAGCATGATGCCGAAGGTGCCCCAGCTGGTGCCGGTGGCAAACGCCATGGCACAGGAGAGGATAAACACCACGGCTGGCAACACTTCGGTCGGCAGGTTGCCGTTGGCCATGGAGGCCAGGTACTTGCCGGTTTCCACGTCGCGCACCACGGCACCGATAGCCCAGGCGAACAACAATATGTTGATGGCAGGCAGCATGGCCATGACCCCTTGTGGCGCGGCCTTAATCCAGTTATTCGCACCGAGCTTGAGGCGCATGGCCAGACCGATGGAGACCACCAGGCTGCACAGAGCGCCATAGACCAGAGAAGAACCGACGTTGGTATTCTCGAACGAGCCGAGCACGCTGAACGGCAGCCCTTGTTCGCTCAACGCGGCGGCACCGGAGTGGACCATGAAATAGATGGTGGCGACGGTCAGAGTCAGGATCGGCAATACCATGTCGATCATGCCGCCGTTGCTCTCTTCCGGGCTCTCCATATCCAGACCGATGGGGCGGCCCTTGGACTCGTCCCACAGCTTGCCTGCCAGCGCCCACTCTTCGTGTTGACGCATGGGGCCGATATCGAGCTGGAACGCAATCACCACCAGCACCATGACCAGGGTGAACACCGCGTAGAGGTTCATCGGGATCATCTCGACAAAGGCGGAGATGGGGCTCTGATCTGTCAGACCGTGCGCCGCCATGATGCCGCCCACGAGGGCAATGATGTAGGCTCCCCATGAGGAGATGGGCATCAGTACGCAGACGGGCGCCGCGGTGGAGTCCAGCAGATAGGCCAGCTTGGCGCGGGAGATCTGGAAGCGGTCGGTGACCGGACGGCAGATGGCCCCCACCGACAGACTGTGGAAGAAGTCATCGATGAAGAAGGCAAACACCATCATGCCGGTGAGCGCCTTGGCCCCCTTACGGGTCTTGGCACGACGCTCAGCCCACTCGGCGAAGGCGCGGGTCGCACCGGAGACGCTCATCAGACTGATGAGGCCGCCCAGCAGCAGCATGAACAGGATCATGTTGACGTTGTCACTATTGAGTGCACCGTCGACCCAGAAGATCTTGAGCACAGTGTTCAACATGTAATGCAGGGAATCGAGCGGAGAAAACTGATTGAGCAACAGACTACCGGCAACAATACCAACGCCCAGCGACACCAGGACGCGGCGTGTGATGATCGCCAGAGCGACGGCCAGTAAAGGGGGAATGACAGACCAACCGGAGTCGGCGTAATGAATGATGTCCATGATCTCTTTACACCTAAAGACAGCAGGTGGAGATCTACCGAGAGGATAAAGAAACAAAACCCATGGGGAGGTTATACTCCTCAGCCCCTTCAGGTAGCGCTCCATAGTGGATGACTATGGCAGTCCTGCACCTGTTCGATGCAGAACCAGCAGCCCGGTATGATGGCCTGGCCACTTCGGCGCTGACTCCTTTCGTTGTGCATCACAGGCATCACCCTCCGCACAAGTACTTATAGGCAGCGCGCCTCTACTTAAAGGTATTCGAAGCACATTTTATCGCGCTGGCACGTTATAGCAAGTTTTTTGATTAAATCCCCATGCAGGGCGTTTAAAAATGGCGAAATGGTAGTCAAACGGTGCAATTATTTCGATTTTGTCGCTATTTTCATCTATTCAGAACTCAGTCGAGTATTATGTAGGTCAATATCGCTGGATCCTGCCTGAATCCGAAATAGCTCACTTAATTTTCATGCTGAATTTATTATTTCGCTTATCTTGACTTAATAGTAATCTGCCGTATAAATTACACAAAATTACTCTTTTTATTTAATTCACTCCTTTGCTCGCGTGGTGGACACTATGAACGAATTTTTGAAAGTACTGCTGAATATCCGTAGCTTGCGCGCAGCGTGCCGTGAGCTCACTCTGGAGCAATTGGAAGAGGGGATGGAAAAACTCTCTGCTATTGTTACCGAACGTCAGCAAGATGAATCCGCCGATCGTCAGGCCCGTGAAGAGCATCAGCGCAAGATTAACGAATATGCCGAAATGCTGAAAGCCGCCGGCATTGACCCTGCCGAACTGGTGGGAACCGTTGCCACTGAACCGGCCAAAGCCGCGAAAAGCAAGCGCGCCCCTCGCCCGGCCAAATATCGCTATCTGGATAACGGCGTTGAAAAAACCTGGACCGGTCAGGGCCGCATGCCGTCCGCGATTGCCAAGGCCGTTGCCGACGGTAAATCCGTCGAAGAATTTGCCATCTGATCAGGTAAACGACCTCCAATAAAAAAACCTCGCACTGCGAGGTTTTTGAGTTATGGTGATTTCTGGTGTATGGGGGAGATAGAGAAGGTGGCGTATCCTGCTGATTGATTCCCGCGAAGAATCTCAATTAACAGAGGTGATACGCCATGACCAATTCTACCCTCAGAGTCCTG
>NZ_JAACGC010000103.1:0-8802 GCF_029237385.1 Aeromonas sp. 1HA1 | reverse complement strand
AACAGGGATTGCAGGCTGGAGCTCACTCTGGGAAGGCTGGCAAACACTGCAAAGTAAACTGGACGGCTTTATTGCCGCCAAAGAGATGATGGCTTCGGGGATCAAGATCTGATCAAGAGACAGGCTTTAGCCCGTCCCAGTGAGCGAAGCAAACGGATTGAACCATTTATTAGAGGCCGGCTCACCGAGCTCCTTCCCTTCTAAAAGGCTCCACCTCATGCAGATATCGAGTGAATGTATCTTTCGGACGCTCAAGTCCATTTGATGCTAATGTTCGCGAAGCCATACCTCTGTGATTGCTACCGTGAGTTAATAGGTGAAGCATGACTTCTTCTATTGATAGTTTTCCATGCTCACCGTCAGTAAATGTAAAAGAGATGATTTGGCTCAGGATTTCTGGAGTAGCTGTTGAGGAGAAATGCACAAGCCATGAGTCATTCCTCTCAATTCGTTCTTTTAGCTCTGGGTACGTTGGTGTTTCTACCGTATTGTCAGCAGAGTAAAGCTCTGGGGTTCCTGACATTCGGCTGATAAATAAACTGTCAACTACCGTGGTGTGGTTAAGGATTCTAATGAAGAAGACTGCATCGCTCTCCGGAAGCAAGTGCAACTGGCGCTCTCCGAAAGTCAGCAGTTCAGAGTTAGCCCATTGTTTATACTTAAATGCGTTTGTAAACAGCAACTTGGAAGTCTCCATTTTCTGTTGAGGGCAGTGCTTTCTCGCTCCAGCACCTAACAATGATTAGATGGAAGGCGGTACTCATCCAATAGCAGAGCCTTCCGTATAACTCCGCGTCATCTTCATAACCACCTCAAAAAACTCATTTAAATCATTACATTACCACACCATCACTGGCATCTTAACGTATTCATTTGACTTCTTCTTTTTGCTCTACCATTACCACTGTATAAAAAAACAGTTTGGGAGTCAGCCATGGAAAGCACCACCAAACTACGCCTGCGTGAACAAGTCAGTACCGTGATGCTCTGACATCAACTGTGGCCTCGGCTTGCCCGTGCCATTCCCGAATAACAGCCAAGCTACCGCCAGACAGCCTCTAGTTTGTGGCTTTTTATCCACGCGATGTCTCTGGTCTGATTCATTGGTGACTCTAAAGAGGCCATATCCAGACGGATATCTTAGCGAGCAAGGCAGATAAGCAAAAGCGGATGATGATAGTTTCCCGAGCAAGATCAATAAATTAATTAATAAGAACAAATACTGGCCACATATCAGTGGTGCCGGCTCGTAGATAAAGAAAAGACGCCCTCGGGCGTCTTTTCTTATTGGTGGGTTTGGGGCTAACCGGTTGGGATCATTCCCCCTCCCCGCCTTACCCCGCAACCAAATCAGATCGGGGTGATGGAGGTGATATGGGCCGACCCATCCAGAGACTGGAAGATCTGCACCACGGCTTCACCGTGGATCGGCTTGGCAAGCGGCACTGTGGTTTTGCATTTGAAACGGTAATTGGTGCCGGCTACCACCTGGGTGGAAACTTCAAAGGGTGTGTACTGCACCCCGACAAATCCTTTCATCGCCTGGTTGAATACGGCCTGATCTTCTGCGGTCAGCTTGTGGTAAGCCGTCCATCCGCCAACAAGCACTGCTTGTTCTGACATAACAAACCCTCCGTGATCTCTTGTCCCTACTCGTATGGCTGTTCGGGATCCGCCCCGTTGATTCAAGTGGTTTCCGGTCTCCACCGGGGTGCCTTCTGGCCGGTTGGCGCGCTGGCTCCCCTTTGCCACATCGTTGTCCGCATTGCTTGATAAGGCTTGATAACAGCGGTCTCGATGGGCATGAGAGAGCCTAGTGCCGATGCCCAAAATCACCTCCTGTTACATGTGACAGGGGCAAGGTTGGGCAATAGCTGCTATCGGGCAGAAAAGTGAGGCGCAAACGATTGGAAAAAGAAAAGACGCCGCAAGGGCGTCTTTTTGCATTTTTATGCTCAAAGGGCAGAAGGGCGTGAGCCGCTTATTCCCATTCGATGGTTGCGGGCGGCTTGCCGGAGACGTCGTACACCACGCGAGAGATACCGTTGATCTCATTGATGATGCGGTTCGACACATTCCCTAAGAAGTCATAGGGCAGATGGGCCCAGTGAGCAGTCATAAAGTCGATGGTTTCGACGGCGCGAAGCGCAATCACCCAGTCATATTTGCGGCCATCGCCCATGACGCCAACGGAGCGCACCGGCAGGAAGACGGCGAACGCCTGGCTGACCTGATTGTAGAGGTCGGCCTTGCGCAGCTCTTCGATAAAGACCGCATCGGCTTTACGCAGCAGATCGCAGTACTCTTTCTTCACTTCACCCAGCACGCGCACGCCCAGACCCGGGCCCGGGAACGGGTGACGGTAGAGCATGTCGTAGGGCAAGCCCAGCTCGAGGCCGACACGGCGCACTTCGTCTTTGAACAGCTCGCGCAGCGGCTCGACCAGACCCATCTTCATCTCGGCCGGCAGGCCGCCGACGTTGTGGTGAGACTTGATGACGTGGGCCTTGCCGGTGGCGCTGGCGGCCGATTCGATCACATCCGGATAGATGGTGCCTTGTGCCAGCCAGCGGGCATTTTTCAGCTTCTTGGCTTCGTCGTCAAACACCTCGACGAAGACACGGCCGATGATCTTGCGCTTGGCTTCCGGCTCATTTTCACCCGCCAGGGCAGAGAGGAAGCGCTCTTCGGCTTCGACCTTGATGATGTTGAGACCGAAGTGGTCACCAAACATCTCCATCACCTGCTCACCCTCGTTCAGGCGCAGCAGACCGTTGTCAACGAACACGCAGGTCAGGCGATCACCGATGGCGCGGTGCACCAGCATGGCGACCACGGAGGAGTCGACACCGCCGGAGAGGCCCAGGATCACTTCATCATCACCCACTTGCTCGCGGATACGGGCCACGGCGTCATCGATGATGGTGGCCGGGGTCCACAGGCATTCGCAGCCGCAGATGTCTTTAACGAAGTGCTCCAGCATGCGGGCACCCTGACGGGTGTGGGTCACTTCCGGGTGGAACTGCACGCCGTAGAAACGCTTGGCCTCATTGGCCATGGCCGCGTGGGGGCAGGTGGCGGTCTGGGCGATGGTGGTGAAGTCGGCCGGGATGGCGGTGACCTTGTCGCCGTGGCTCATCCACACATCCAGCAGCGCATTGCCGTTGGGGGCGATGGCATCTTCGATGCTACGCAGCAGGGCATTGGTCTGGCCCAGCACTTCAACCTGGGCATAACCGAATTCACGTTCGGTGGAGGATTGCACCTTGCCACCCAGCTGCTCGGCCATGGTCTGCATGCCGTAGCAGATGCCGAACACCGGGACACCGGCGTTGAACACATACTCGGGGGCACGGGGGCTGCCCGCTTCGGTCACAGACTCAGGGCCGCCGGAGAGGATGATGCCGCTCGGGTTGAATTCGCGGATCTGCGCTTCGGTCACATCCCAGGCCCACAGTTCGCAGTAAACACCGATCTCGCGCACACGGCGGGCAATCAGCTGGGTGTACTGGGAACCGAAGTCGAGGATAAGGATACGGTGCTGGTGAATGTCTTTAGTCATTTTATTCCTGCATCAGGCTGATGTTGTAACAAAAAGCTCGGGGATAAAAAGGGGTGGAGAAACGGGGCCGTAGCCCCGTTTTATCAGCCCATCCGATAGTTGGGGGCTTCTTTGGTAATGGTCACATCGTGGACGTGGGACTCTTTCATCCCTGCACCCGAGATGCGCACGAACTCAGCCTTGGTGCGCATGTCGTCAATGGTGGCGCAGCCGGTCAATCCCATGGAGGAACGCAGGCCGCCCATCTGCTGGTGAATGATCTCTTTGAGGCGGCCCTTGTAGGGTACGCGCCCTTCGATCCCTTCCGGCACCAGCTTGTCGGCGGCGTTGTCGGTCTGGAAGTAACGGTCGCTGGAGCCCTTGGACATGGCGCCCAGAGAACCCATGCCACGGTAGGACTTGAAGGAGCGACCCTGATAGAGCTCGATTTCGCCCGGAGCCTCTTCGGTACCGGCAAACATGGAGCCCACCATGACGCAACTGGCGCCAGCGGCGATGGCCTTGGCCACGTCACCGGAGAAACGGATGCCGCCATCGGCAATCACGGGGACGCCAGTGCCTTCCAGCGCATCAACGGCATCGGAGATGGCGGTAATTTGGGGCACGCCAACACCGGTTACGATGCGGGTAGTACAGATGGAGCCCGGGCCGATACCCACCTTGACCGCATTGACGCCAGCCGCAACCAGCGCCAGGGCGCCGGCGGCAGTGGCCACGTTGCCACCGATGATTTGCAGCTCAGGATAGGCATCGCGGGTCGCCTTGATGCGATCCAGCACGCCCTGGGAGTGGCCGTGGGAAGAGTCAATCAGCAGCACGTCCACACCGGCTTCCACCAGGGCGGCGACGCGCTCTTCATTGCCAGCACCGGCGCCGACGGCAGCACCGACGCGCAGGCGACCACGCTCGTCTTTACAGGCGTTCGGCTTGCGCTCGGCTTTTTGGAAGTCTTTGACGGTGATCATGCCCTTGAGTTTGAAATCGGCGTTGACCACCAGCACCTTCTCGATACGGTGCTTCTGCATCAGGGCAACCACCTCTTCACGAGGGGCCCCTTCACGCACGGTCACCAGACGATCTTTCTGGGTCATGATCTGTTCGACTGTCTGGGAGAGGTCGATCACGAAACGCACGTCGCGGCCAGTGATGATACCGACCAGCACGTTACCCTCGGTCACAACCGGGTAGCCGGCGAAGCCATTCTTGTGGCTCAGCTCCTTGACCTGGGCAATGGTCATGTCAGGGCGTACGGTGACGGGGTCAGTGACCACGCCGCTCTCGTACTTCTTGACCTTGCGCACTTCTGCAGCCTGCTGCTCGATGGACATGTTCTTGTGGATAAAGCCGATACCGCCTTCCTGAGCCAGTGCGATAGCCAGACGGGCTTCGGTCACTGTGTCCATGGCAGCGGAAATCATGGGGATATTCAGGCTGATAGAGGAGGTCAGCTTGGTGCGCAGATCGGCAGTATTGGGAAGAACATCGGAGTGGGCGGGAACCAACAGTACATCGTCGAAGGTTAACGCTTCTTTGGTAATCCTGAGCATGGCAATATCTCACCGTTGAGGAAGTGGGGGTGTAAAATATTGCCGACGAAGTTTACTCACCGATTGGTCACTGGTAAAGAAGTTTTTTGAATTTTTTATGGCGCAGCCCTCTTTTTAGGCGGCCAAGAGGCTAAAAAACCAAGACTTTCTCTTCAAAAATGGCCGTTTTGTGGCAAAAGAGTTGAGCGAATGGGGTTTTATGCAAGCAGACTTGAATTCCGCCTGTCAATCAATATGCCACCTACCACTTAAATGTAGTAAGATGCCATCTCTGATTATGAGCTGATATGAGGTTTAAATTAATGACAGAATCTATCAAAAACGAGAAAATGCTTAGTTTATATCCGATAGACTATCCTTTCGAAACGCTCGTAAGTCGAATCAACTCAACGCCGGTGAAGCTTAAGTTAGATCCTGATTTCCAAAGAAAATATAAATGGGACAAAGATGGATGGGCAAGGTCCTCTAAATTCATTGAGTCATGTTTAATGAGAATTCCACTTCCTTCATGCTATTTTGCTGAAGACGAGGATGGCAAGCACATGGTAATTGATGGATTGCAACGTTTAACAACCATTAATCGTTTCTTTAATGATGAGTTTGCATTAGAGGGGCTCACTAACTTCAAAGAGTTAGAAGGAAAAAGATTCTCAGAACTTGGCTCATTCCAGACTGATTTAGAGACAACAACAATTAGATGTATTGTTTTACGCAAAGATAACCCTAAAAGTTTAATTCGAGAAATTTTTTCCAGATTGAACCAAGGTGCTGTCTCACTTACAGATCAAGAGATTCGTCATGCGATTTATCCAAGTAAGTTGGATTCTCTACTCGCAGAGCTTGGAGCAAAGGTCGAAATCGCAAGATTTGGTCTAGGATCACAATCAGAGTCTAGTCGTGATGGATTAGAGCCAGAAGAACAAGTTTTGCGATATTTTGCATTTTCTGATGATCCTAACTTAGAAAAATTTGGTAGTACGCTAAAAATGTTTTTAGATAACTACATGGAAGAGAATAGCAACCTATCAGACGATGCGATTAACGAGCATAGAGCTAGATTCACTCAAGCACTAAATATCTGCAATGAAGTTTTTGGTGAACATGTATTTGTCAATCCTACTGTAGATAGAAAACGGAAAGGCCTTGTGCACTATGACCTAATGATGACTACTGTCGGAGAGTTGGCTCCTGATGAAGCTCGTGACAATGCTGAAAAAATAAGAACTGCATATGCTCAGTTGTGCTCAAGTGATGAATTCCAAAAAACGCTCTCTGGTGGTTTGCAAAACAAAAGCTCTATTCTTAGACGCAGAGCTCAATGGGTAGCGCTATTGCAGGATACATTAAATGGAGTTTGATGCTTTATATAGAAAATATGAGGCCCTATTGGTCTCATTAAAATCAATCATTGTTAAATCACAAGACAGAGTTCTTAGTGATGAGCTTGACGATATTTTTTCCGAGAACATTAATTTTTTTGTAAAGTCATACTTGATAACGATGTGCACATATTTAGAAGCATATTTACAAGATGTGGCTTTCGAGCATACATATCGTGTAAGTCAGCGATTGAAGGCTGCAAAAATACCACATAATTTTTTATACTGGAAACTATCAAAAGACATAAAAGAGAAAGAATTATCCTTTGAAAATGCAAGTTACTCTTGCACTAAAAAAGATATTTCAGATGTCATCTCCGGTAATCCATACAAAACAATAAAAGCCTTTCAATTAGTTGGTGTTAATTTATACGATAACCCAGGCTTTAATCAACGAAAGCCATTAATAAACACAATAGTTACAAAAAGAAACAGTATCATACACCATAATGACGATGCCAGTGACATATCATTTAATGATTTGGTAAATAACATAGATATCGTTCTTTTATATATGAAATCTATCGACACAATACTTTCAGCTGATATTCATGAATGATTTTTTATTTTATAGAATTACTTATTTTCAACTAAATTTATCGTGTCCCTAGAATATTTTTAAACACAGGTACGCCATTGAACCGATTTACCTCATCCAGTGCGGCGAACGGCCGCGAGCAGCAGGTCTTTACCGTCACCCGCCTCAACAGCTCCGTGCGCATGATCCTGGAGCAGGATCTGGGGCTGGTGTGGCTGACCGGCGAGCTCTCCAATCTGGCGATGCCAAGCTCCGGCCACTGGTACTTTTCGCTCAAAGATCTGGGTGCCCAGGTGCGCTGCGCCATGTTCAAGGGCAACAACCGGCGGGTGGCGTTTCGCCCGCAAGATGGCATGCAGGTGCTGGTGCAGGCACGGGTCTCCCTCTACGAGCCACGCGGCGACTATCAGCTGATCATCGAATCGATGCAACCCGCTGGCGACGGCGTGCTGGCCCTGCGCTTTGAAGAGCTCAAGCGCCGCCTCGGCGCCGAGGGGCTGTTTGACGAGAGCCGCAAGCGGCCGCTGCCCCGTGAACCGCGCGCGGTGGGGCTGGTCACCTCCGCCACCGGCGCCGCCCTGCACGACATGCTGACGGTGCTCAAGCGCCGCGCGCCAGATCTCCCCCTCTTTATCTACCCGACCCAGGTGCAGGGGAGCGCCGCCATCAGCCAGATCGTCTCTGCGATTGCCCTTGCCAATCGCCGCGCCGAGGTGGATGTGCTGATCGTCGGGCGCGGCGGTGGCTCGCTCGAAGATCTCTGGTGCTTTAGCGAAGAGGCGGTGGTGCGCGCCATTGCCCACTCCGCCATTCCCGTTATCAGCGCCGTGGGCCATGAGGTGGATGTCACCATCAGCGACTTTGCTGCCGACTTGCGCGCCCCTACCCCGTCGGCCGCCGCCGAGCTGGTCGCGCCAGACAATCAGGCCCGTGCCCAGCGCCTCGCCCACCTCAAGCAGCGACTGCTGCAGGCGATGAGTCGCCACCAGACCGCCGCCCGCCACGGCTTCGCGCTGCTGCAAAAACGGCTCGACCATCAGGATCCAAAACGGCGGCTGGAGCAGCAGTCCCAGCGCCTCGATGAGCTCTCCGCCCGCTTGCAACAGCTGATGAGTCAACGGCTGTATCAGGGGGAGCGGCGCCTCGCCAACCTGGAGTTGCGCCTGCAAGGCAAGAGCCCGGAGCGGTTACTGGCCGCAGGCAAGCGCCGCCACCTGCTGGCCGAAGAGCGGCTCTATGCGCTGATCGCCAAACGCCAGGATCTGGCCAGCCACCGCCTCGCCATGCTCACCGCGCGCCTCGACGGTGTAAGCCCACTCGCCACCCTGGGACGGGGTTACTCCATCACCCGCACCCAAAGCGGTGAGGTGATCAGCCGCGCCGCCCAGGTGAACGCCGGGCAAACCCTGCTCACCACGCTCGCAGAGGGGCATCTGCAGGTGCGGGTGGAAGAGACGCACAACCGATAACCAAACACGGGGGGCGCTTTTCAGCGCCCCCCACCCCGTTTTATCCCCTTCTCTATCGTTGCCCCCTGTCAGTCACACCAGCGAATGGCGCACCATGTCGGCCGAGTGAGCGGGCACAATGTCCGATCCCGCCAGCGGGTTGCGTTGCAAGAACTCGAACAAGCCGGCCTGCAGATTGACGGTAAGCGCCCCTGAATCAGCACCTGTTTTTACTGAGATCACCTCGGCACACTGAAACCCATCGTATCTACGTTGGGATTTCCGCTATGACCACTCAAGAACGCGTTGATTTTTGGCAGCGCCAGAT
>NZ_JAACGC010000102.1:0-9660 GCF_029237385.1 Aeromonas sp. 1HA1 | reverse complement strand
ATTGGCGAGGCCGATACCCTGGAAAAGCTCGAAGCCCTGCTGCCATGGAACGTCCCGCTGGAGCCGATTGCAAAAAAAGTGGCGCAATACGGTAAAGGCAAGTAGGTCGATTTAACGGCGCTTACGCCATGAAGATGGCACCGATCAGGATTGCTCGGCGTTGGCCGAGGAAGGTATCCGCCAGCCAGCCACCTATGATGGGGGTGATATAGACCAGACCGGTATAGATACCGTACAGCTTGAGGGCGTCGGCTTGAGTCCAGCCCATGCCGCCGTTGGCAGTCATGTCAGTCAGATAGAGGACGAGCACGGCACGCATGCCGTAATAGGAGAATCTTTCCCACAGTTCGGTACTAAAGAGCAAAAAAAGCCCTTTGGGGTGACCTAAAAAGGTCCCTTTGGACGGATTATTCATTGGAACTTCCACCTGTGTTTTATATTTTTTTAAGAATCTTATGCAAGGGCTAGGAACAAGCCTTAATCCTTATAAAACAAGCGGAATTAAATTACAATATTATGATTTAACGATATTTAATCTTTCAATGGTTGAATTTTTGTTTCTAAAAGGAAAAGGAAGGGCATCGAACGATGCCCAGCATATAATACTATTAACAGGTCAAATATCCATCCATTACAACTGTTTGACGAACTGTTTCAGCCACGCAATGAATTCACCGTTCAGTTCCGGGTGGCGCACGGCATATTCCACGTTGGCTTTCATATAGCCCATCTTGCTGCCGCAGTCATGACTGCGACCCTTCATGAAGTAGGCGTTGACTTGCTCCTGTTCCATCAGCATGGCGATGGCATCGGTCAGCTGGATCTCGTCACCGGCACCGGCCGGGGTACGTTCCAGCAGCGGCCAGATGTTGGAGGAGAGCACGTAGCGGCCGACCACGGCCAGATTGGAAGGGGCCTCATCACGGGGCGGCTTCTCGACGATGGCCTGCATCGGCAGGGACATGCCTTCGCTCAGGGCCTCGCCCTTGATGTCGGCGATGCCGTATTTGTCCACTTCACTGTCGGGGACGGCTTCCACCATGATCTGGCTGATCTGATCCTCCTCGAACATGCGCACCATCTCGGCCAGGTTGTCCTGCTTGAGATTGCTGGCCACTTCATCGATCAGCACGTCAGGCAGCAGGACCACAAACGGGTTGTCGCCGATCAGCGGGTGGGCACACAGCACGGCATGACCCAAGCCTTTGGCTTCGCCCTGGCGGACGTGCATGATGGTGACGTCTTTGGGGCAGATGTGTTGTACCTCTTCCAGCAGCTGCCGCTTGACCCGTTTTTCCAGAGTCGCCTCCAGTTCGAAGCTCTTGTCAAAGTGGTTCTCGATGGAGTTCTTGCTCGAGTGCGTGACCAGGATGATCTCCTTGATCCCTGCGGCGATGGCTTCGCGTACCACATACTGGATCAGCGGCTTGTCGACCACCGGCAGCATCTCTTTCGGGATGGCCTTGGTGGCAGGCAGCATGCGGGTGCCCAAACCGGCGACAGGAAGAACGGCCTTGCGTACAACGAGCGGTGTCTTTTTCATGGAGAGAGTCCAGAGATACAAAGTGGACTCATGATACCCGAAGAAAAATAGGGCAGCCACAGGCTGCCCTCATGATGGGGGAGGTCCCAAGCGGTTACTTGACGATGATCATGTCCCGATTTGCTTCCAGGGTTGCCGGCCCTATGCCACTGACATCGGCCAGTTGGTCGACCGTGGTGAACTTGCCCTGCTTCTCGCGAAAATCGACGATAGCTTGGGCCTTCTTCTCGCCGATCCCCTTGAGGGCAGTTAACTCATTGATGTTCGCCGTATTCAGGTTCACCTTGCCGCTCTCCTTTGCGGTGGTGACTGTGGTGGCTGGCTTGGCAACCGGCTTGTCAGCAGCCAGCAGAGGCTGACTCAACAGGGGCAGGCAGCTCAGCAGCAGGGTGGCGGTCAGGGTCTTGTAGTTCATGGCTTCACGTCCTTGTGTTGTGTGGGGTTGCTATTGAGAATTAGCCGAGTTACGCCATTTTTTGTCTGTCAGATGTGACAGGGTTATAACTCAGCTAAATCGGCTATAACCCATGCCATTCCAAAATGGGTACACTGTGCTAACCATTTGACCAGGATGTCTTTTCGATGTTTTTCCCTGCAATTTCCGAGCTGGAGCCCATAGCCCGCGCAGCCGGTGACGCCATCATGGCCATCTATAGTCAGCCTTTTACGGTGGAGTACAAAAGCGATGAGAGCCCGCTCACGGCTGCCGACAAGGGTGCTCACGAGGTGATCGTGCAGGCGTTGGCGCGGCTGACCCCCGATATCCCTGTGCTGTCGGAAGAGTCCGGTCCCGAGGTGATGGGGTTGCGCCGTGGCTGGTCACGCTACTGGCTGGTGGACCCGCTCGACGGTACCAAGGAGTTTGTCTCCCGCAACGGCGAGTTCACCGTCAATATCGCGCTGATCGAGGATGGCAAGCCGCTGTGGGGCCTGGTCTATGCCCCCGTGCTGGACAGGCTCTGGTATGGCGGAAAAGGGGGCGGGGCCTGGCGGGTGGCCGATGGCAAGCGTGAGTCCATCCAGACTCAGCCGCATCAGGAAGGAAAGGCATGGCGGGTGGTGGGCAGCCGCAATCACCTGTCCCAGGCAACCCTGGATTATCTGGCGCACTTTGGTGACATAGGGCGGGGCGAGATTGAGCTGGTCTCCATGGGCAGCTCTCTCAAGTTCTGCATCATTGCCGAAGGGGGGGCCGAGCTCTATCCGCGCCTCGCGCCCACCTGCGAGTGGGATACCGCTGCGGCGCAGGCGGTGCTGGAGGGGGCCGGAGGCAGCGTGACCCAACTCGATGGTTCACCCCTTGCTTACAACAAGCCTGACATCCTCAACCCCTGGTTTGTCGCCCGGGCGTGAGCCCGCTTGTGATACCGTAGAATAGAAAGAGGCCGGACTTGGTTGAACACCAGCGTCCGGCCTCTTTGCATCTTGGGAATGGCGTTCTGTTAGAACACCTTTTTGAACGGCTTGATGGTCACCTTGGCGTAGACACCGGCCGCCACATAGGGGTCGGCATCGGCCCAGGCTTTGGCGTCAGCCTGCGAGGCAAACTCGGCGATGACGGTACTGCCGGTAAAGCCCGCATCGGCCGGATCGTCGGCATTGATAGCCGGGTTGGGGCCAGCGGTCAGCAGGCGCCCTTCATCCTGCAGCGCTTGCAGCCGGGCCAAGTGGGCAGGACGAACCTGCTTGCGCAGTGGCAGGCTATTGGGGACATCTTCGGAGTAGATGAGATACCACATGAGAGGATCCTTTTCTGATGAGGGTTATTATTTCAGCTCGTTCTTTTGTTCGGCAGGGATGTGGCGGTAGAGATAGACACCGCTCAGCAGGGTAAAGACCAGCGTCATCCCCAGCAGGCCGAACACCTTGAAGTTGACCCACATCTCTTGCGGCATGTTGAAAGCCACGTAGAGGTTGAGCATGCCACAGACGGTAAAGAAGCCAACCCAACCGAGGTTGACCTTGTCCCAGACGGCATCGGGGGCTTGCAGCTCTTTGGCCAGCATCTGTTTGATCAGGTTCTTGCCAAAGCCGTAGCGGCTGATGAGCAGACCCAGCGCGAACAGCACATTGATGATGGTCACTTTCCACTTGATGAAGGTGTCATCGTGGAAGAACACGGTGAGGCCGCCGAAGAAGCCGACCAAGATGAAGGTGAAGAGCTGCATCTTCTCTACCTTGCGATAACGCACCCAGCTGTAGAGAAGTTGCAGACCGGTCACCACGACCAGGGCGCCGGTGGCCGTGTAGATGTCGTAGAACTTGTAGACCGCGAAGAAAACGATAAGTGGAATAAATTCAATAAATTGCTTCATGTCTGGCGCGTAGCCCTCAAGAGTAGACCTCAAAATTTTGTCCAGTTTACCTGCCCGATGGGCAACGGCAAATGAATAAGACCGCCCATTTTACGTCCCGTTCCCTGATGCGGCGCTAGCCAAATAGCTGGCGGGCAAGGGGCTCGCCCAACCGTTTTTGATCCGCCAGCAGCTCGCGGATGTGGCGCTCTTCGATAAGCGGGTTGAGCAGCACGGCGCGCAGCAGGGTGAGCGGCTGGGCGCCGTAGCGCCCCACCGCCCGCTGGGTGCGGGAGACAAAGCTGTGCCCCTCGGCCCGCTGGGCTTTTTGCAGGGCCACGTTGAAGTCGTTGATCTGCGCATTGGCCGCTTCATCCAGTGGCTTGCCCTGCAGGTGGGGCGGAATGCAGCGGTAGGAGAGCAGGTTCATCACCGGTGCCGACATCAACTCGAAAGCGGGGTCGCTTGCGATGAGCTCTGCCATCTGTCGGGCGCGGTCGTAGTTGGCCTCGATGAGATGGGCGTAACCCTGCTGGCCAAACAGCTGGAAGGCGGCATCCAGATAGAGGGCGTTGGCCGGGCGGGTGCCTTCCAGCGTAAAGCGCCCCTGATCGAACGAGGTGGCACGAATGGCGTAGGGGGCTTCGCGTTTGACCGCCATCATCAGGTCGGGCTGGCGGCAGAGCAGCATGCCGGTACCGAGCGGCACCAGCAGTTGCTTGTGGCCATCCAGGGTGACGGTGTCGGCCCGCTCAATTCCGGTCAGCAGGTTTTGATAGCGGGGCGAAAACAGGGTCGGGCCTCCCCAGGCGGCATCCACATGAAAATGGATCTGCTCGCGCTCGGCGATGGCTGCCAGCTCCGGCAGCGGATCGATGGAGCCAAAGTCGGTACTGCCCGCCACGCCGACCAGTGCCAGCACTTTGAGTTTCTGTTCCTTGCACTGGATCAGCGCTTGCTCCAGCGCAGCCAGACTGAGCCGGTTCTGCTCGTCGGTCTCAAGGCGCCAGACGCTGCGGGCGCCCAATCCCAGCAGATCCATCCCCTTGTCGAAGGAGTAGTGCATCAGCCGGGAACCCAGAATGACAGCGCCGCGATAGCCCTGCTCATAGAGGGCGAACAGGTTGTCGCCGCAGGCGCGGTTGCGGGCCAGCCACAGCGCCGTGACGTTGGCGATGGTGCCGCCGCTGGTCATGACGCCGAGGGCGGCATCCTTGGCATGCATCTGCTCGCCGTAGAAGGCATCGTCCCTGCCATAGATGAGGCGGTGCAGCTTGGCCAGCACCTCCCGCTCCAGAAAACTGAGCAGGCGGGAGGACTCCATCTTCATCGGATTTTGGTTCAGCATCACCAGCAGGCGCGACAGCTCGGCAGTATAGGCCGGCAGTGGTGCCGTCATGTGGCCCATGTAGCGTGGCGAGGTGAGGTGAGAGGCGCCGGGCACCAGGGTGGTCAGCCGCGCCAGATAGTGCTGGATGGAGAGGCCGACTGCAGGCATGCGGGATTGATCGAGCTGGTGGGTGAACTGGTCGTGCTGGTAGGGGGCCTGACTGTCATCCGAGTGGTGAAATTGTGCCAGCATGGCGCTCATTGCGTCGCCAAAGGCTGCATCCGGTTGTGTAAACAGCTCAGTCAACTTCATCAGGTTCTCCAGACCGGGTTGCCAGGTAGCCACTGTGTGGTGAGCCGCCGTGGCGGCAACAGCTACGTGGGCATCGGCCGCAGAGCATACACCAAAGGCAAACGGGTGACAGCCATGAGCGCTGGCCAAATCAGATCCCATCCTATTTAAGCTAACACTTGTACTCTGAAATGGCGGCGGCTAGAGTGAGCCCAGTTTGGGCAGGAGTATGCAATGAGCAGTGTGACGGATTATTCTCCCCGCGAGGAGTTGGCCAATCGCCTCAGCCACGGCTTGGGGCTGGTGTTCGGGATCCTGGGATTGATCTTGTTGTTGAACAAGGGCTGGGAGCAGGGCACCCAGGCGCTCATCAGCTATAGCCTCTATGGCGGCAGCCTGGTGCTGCTCTATCTCGCCTCGACCCTGTATCACAGCATGGCTGAAGGGGCCGCGAGGCGCTGGTGCAAGGTGTTTGATCACTGCGCCATCTATCTGCTGATCGCCGGGACCTATACCCCTTTCCTGCTGGTGGCGCTCGATACCCCGCTGGCCCAGGGACTGATGGTGGTGATCTGGGCGCTGGCACTGGCGGGGGTGGTGTTCAAGTTGCTCTTCATCAATCGATTCAAGAAGTTGTCGCTGTTTACCTACTTGATGCTGGGCTGGTTGTCGCTGGTGGTCATTTATCAGCTTTACCTCCATCTGGAGGGGGAAGGCTTGCTGCTGCTCGGGCTCGGTGGTCTCATCTACAGCCTTGGGGTCATCTTCTATGTGGCCAGACAGATCCCTTATAACCACGCCATCTGGCATCTGTTTGTGTTGGGTGGCAGTGTTTGTCACTTTATGGCCATTTATGGTTATGTCGCTTAACTAGCCCTTAATTGGTATATATTGCCGCTCAAAAGGATAAATTCGTGCGGTATCACACAGTTGGCGTCGGCGTTTGCTGACAAGCTAAGGACAGTTCAATTCGCAAAGGATGCACGATAATGAGTGATATCGCGCTTTCCATCAGCATGTTGTCGCTGGTGGCAGTGCTGGGGCTCTGGCTGGGCAACTGGCGAGTCTATGGCGTTGGCTTGGGGATCGGAGGTGTGCTATTTGGTGGCATCATAGTTGGCCACTTCGCCGGCCTCTCCGGTCTCGCACTGGATGAACAAACTCTGCACTTCATTCAGGAGTTCGGCCTTATCCTGTTTGTCTACACCATAGGCATACAGGTCGGTCCCGGCTTCTTCTCCTCCCTGCGCAGTTCTGGCCTCAAGCTGAATGGCTTTGCCGCCCTGCTGGTGCTGCTTGGCTGCTTGGTCGCGGCTGCGCTGCATCAACTGTTTGACGTGCCGCTGCCAGTGCTCCTGGGGGTATTCTCCGGCGCCGTGACCAACACGCCTTCCCTTGGTGCGGGTCAGCAGATCCTGGCCGAGCTGGGCGCCGCGCCCGGTTCGACCGGCTTGATGGGCATGGGGTATGCCGTCGCCTATCCGTTCGGCATCTGCGGCATTCTGCTCACCATGTGGCTCATTCGCATGTTTTTTCGCATCAAGATCGACGAAGAAGCAGCCCAGTTCGAGCAACAAGCCGGCAAGACCAAGGAGAGCCTGCAGACCATCAACATCGCGGTGCGCAACCCCAACATGCACGGCCTGATGCTGGGGGAGATCCCGAGCCTGGACGAAGCCGATGTCATCTGTTCCCGCCTCAAGCGCGGCGAGGAGCTGATGGTGCCGCGGCCGGACTCGCGCATCGAACTCGGCGACCTGTTGCACCTGGTGGGTGAACGGCATGCGTTGCACAAGGTGCTGCTGGTGCTGGGGGAGGAGGTGGATACCTCGCTCTCGACCCGAGGCACCGATCTGCGGGTGGAGCGGGTGGTGGTGACCAACGAGCAGGTGCTCGGCAAGAAGATCCGCGATCTCGACATCAAGCAGAAGTACGATGTGGTCATCTCGCGCCTCAATCGGGCCGGTATCGAGTTGGTGCCGACCAGCCAGACCAGTCTGCAGTTTGGTGACATCCTCAATCTGGTGGGGCGACTCGACGCCATCGAAGCGGTGACCAATGTGGTGGGCAATGTGCAGCAAAAACTGCAGCAGGTGCAGATGCTGCCTGTGTTCATCGGTATTGGTCTTGGCGTGCTGCTCGGTTCTATCCCCTTCTATCTGCCCGGGTTCCCGGCGGCACTCAAGCTGGGTCTGGCGGGCGGCCCGCTGGTGGTGGCACTGATCCTGTCGCGGATCGGCAGCATCGGCAAGCTCTACTGGTTCATGCCACCGAGCGCCAACCTGGCGCTGCGGGAGATCGGCATAGTGCTATTTCTGGCCGTGGTGGGCTTCAAGTCAGGCGCCGGTTTCATCGACACCCTGATCAACGGCGATGGTCCGGCCTGGATGATGTACGGCATGGCAATCACCCTGATCCCGCTGCTGGTGGTCGGTGTGCTGGCCCGTCTGTATGGCAAGATGAACTATCTCACCCTGTGCGGATTGCTGGCCGGTTCCATGACGGATCCTCCCGCCCTGGCGTTTGCCAACGGTATGCATCCCACCAGTGGTGCCAGCGCCTTGTCGTATGCCACTGTTTACCCTTTGGTGATGTTCCTGCGGATTATCTCCCCCCAGTTGCTCGCCATTTTGTTGTGGGCGGGCGCCTGATCATGACCTGGACGGGAACACAGCCATGTGCTCCCGTCATCTAAATGCAAGATATTGATAATATTTATTTTATTGATTTATTCCCCCGTCATTGACTCTCCTGTTTAACCGGCCGTTCCAGCTTCAAATCAGGCTATCCATTCGAATTTTCTAACTGGTTTCTGGCGTCGTTCACAGGCACATTAGACAGTGGAATATTGCATGCCAATAGAGATTCAGGAGAGAACATGAGCAGCCACAATATCGCATTGGATCAGGACGTCGTCGTTACCCAGTTGACAGGCAAGGTTTACCTGGTCGCCGCAGATGGCAGCCAGAGGCCGCTCGCCGAAGGCGATATCCTGCCCAAGGATGCGGTGCTGATCACTCCTGAAGGCGCCAGCTTCAAAGGCGGCAATCAGACGTTCACCCTGAGCCCGACCAACGAGCAGCAGGCTGAGGATGACACGTCTAAAGAGCTGCTGCTTGCCCAGAATGTGCCGATCGGCAATCCCGATGACATAGCGGCCCTGCAACAAGCCATTCTGGCTGGCGCCGATCCGACCAAGGCATTTGAAGCGGCGGCGGCCGGCGGTGCTGCCGCAGGCGGCGGCAATATTGGCGGTGTGGCGGGCGCTAGCGGTAACGGTGGTTTCGTCACCATAGAGCGTACCGGCGATGCCACCATAGCGGAAGCGGGATTTGATACCGCCACCCAGGCTGACACGGGTGTGATTGGCGATGCGTTCGCGGGTGAGGAAAATCAGCTGTTCGACTTGGTGCCACCGGTGATCACAGTCTTTGCTCCGGACAATACCAATGACACGACCCCGACCCTGACTGGTACCACTGATGCCCCCGCAGGCAGCACTGTGACCCTGCTGGTTACGGATGCTAATGGCAATCAACAGACTCTGACCACGACCGTCAATCCGGATGGTACCTTCAGTGTTGATGTCACCACACCGCTGGCGGACGGCTCCTACACTGTCACCGCCAATGTCACAGATCCTGCCGGCAACACCGGCACAGCCACCGATGATGGCAGCGTGGACAGCACGGCTCCATCCATCACAGTGGATGCGCCAGACAACACCAATGACACCACCCCGACCATCACAGGGACCACGGATGCTGCCTCTGGCAGCACAGTGACTCTGGTGGTCACGGATGCCAATGGCAACCAGCAGACCCTGACAACGACTGTTCAGTCGGATGGGACTTACAGCACGGATGTGATCTCTCCGCTGCCGGACGGTGACTATGACGTAACCGCTAGCGTGACCGACCCTGCCGGCAACACAGCCACTGCTACCGATGATGGCAGCGTGGATGTGACAGCACCAACGCTGGCCATCACGCTGGATGCCAACATCACCGCCGACGACGTCATCAACGCCGCCGAAGCGGGTCAGCAGATCCCGGTCAGCGGCACCGTGACGGGCGAGTTCAAGGCGGGTGACACCGTCACCCTGACCGTCAACAACACCGAATACACCGGCAAGGTGGCTGCCGATGGCCGCTTCACCATCCTGGTGGCGGGCAGCGATCTGGCGGCGGATGGCGACAAGA
>NZ_JAACGC010000101.1:0-10065 GCF_029237385.1 Aeromonas sp. 1HA1 | reverse complement strand
AGGATTGATCATACGCGCAGGGTCTCCAGGATCATTCGTAATGCATTGGTATCGACGGTGCCATCAATGACGACCATTGCCCGCCCCAGTCGTATCTCGATGGTGCCTGATGGTGTCGGTTCAGAGGCTGTATCTGGCGTGAGCGTTTCGGGCTGCGGGATCGGCGGCAAGAAGAGCTCCGTGGATGAAGGGGGCAACACCAGTTCGATGGGATATAACGCAGGGGCTTCGGCTTTGGCATCACGTCGCCATTTGAACAAGAGGTTGGCATTGACCCCGTGCTCCTGTGCGAGTTTTGAGACGGAGACGCCGGGTTGGTTGGCGGCATCGACAAGTCGCTGTTTGAATTCTCGCGAGTAATTGGCTCTGCCTTTACGGCTGCTATTGGTATGGCTATTGGTGTACACCATCTTTGGTTCCCACTACTTTTTAGTGGGAACTACTTTGTCCACAACTGCCTCCATTCACCAGACGGTAGTGGCCGGACGCTTACCCTGAGACCCAAACTCGGTCTGCTGATCCGGCGGCAGCATCTTGACCCAGCTCACCAGCGCGTAGGCATAGAGATAGAGCAGCGCTTCATCCTGGAGCACCAGCATGGCGGCTTCCATCTGGGATGCCCCCGCCTGAGCCATGGCTGCGGCATCGACGCCGAGCTCGGCCAGCTTCTTGGCATTGCCCACCGGATCGGCCAGCAGGTTGTAGATGGTTTTAAGATCGTCCCACACCCCGACCAGCGCCTTGCCAACACCACTGGCAGCCGCCAACGCATGACTGCCAACCCCGGCCCCCGTGGCGTTATAACGGCCCCACGCAGCTTTGTGCTCGCTGTTCCACTCCTTGGTCAGCCAGGCCTCCAGATCCTGTTGCACCGGTACATAGGAGGCAAATAAGGCATCAAGATCACTCTTCTTCACATTGGGATAGAAGGTGACCTGATAGGACTGGCCCGGAGTCAGCTTACCGACTTCGGCAATCCCCTTGGCATCCAGAGTTCCCTCATCCACGACCCCCTCACTGACAAAACGTCCACGAACCATCTTGCCCGCTTCCACCTTGTAAGGGGTGTTACCGATGGGAATGAAGCGCACGGATTCAAACAGATGGACCAGCCGCAAGGTGCCGCTCAACGGGCACTGCGTCACCACGGATTGCGCCTTCTTGCTGCTTGATGAGGCTTTTATCGTCTTGTCACCAACCTTGATGGTCTGCTCCATGTCCATACCGAGCATGTCGCCCAGAAAGAAACTCTCGGCATCCTTGCGGTACTCAGTCAGGGTATTACGATAATCGGCGATCACCTGGGTGAAGACGGCCTGGCCGGCATTACTCATGCTTGAACCTCGTTGAGCAGCGCCGCTTCCAGCGCTGGAAATAGATCGATATCAGGGGATGGACTACGGGAAATGAAACGGGCGATTTTGCACCTGAGATTGGCTTCGGGAAAAGACCAGTAAAGCTGGCCATTCTGATCTGCCAACTGTTGCATCAGGTTGTTGATAAGGGGACCTGTATCTTGCCCGGCCAACGCGGCTGCGATAGCGGGAGGAAGTTCCCACCAAGGAAACGGACGTGCAGCACAAGGCTCCGATGGTCCCCATGAAAATGCATTGCCCTGGCACCACATCGCATCCAGCTCAGGCAACAGCGTCGTCATGCCATCACCAAGCTGTGTGGCGATGGCAGACATATACACACCATCCCAATAGCGAAAGAACACGGCGTCCCCCTGATGCCAGACCTGGGTCAGCCCCTGAAAATGGCCATAGAGGGTGCCAATAGGTTGCGCTGTCGCCAGAATAAATCCCCAATCGCGAGCATCGGTCGTCTCTGCCCATTCGATAAAAGGACTCTCCTTGTCCAGCGCGACCAGATAGGGCATCACGGGGAGCCAGTCGTGATAGGGGGTACCGAGATAGAGTCCGCGCGGTGTATGACGGCCATCAAGCTGGTAGTAGTGCTGCAAGGGCGCCGCATCGCTGGCCCCTGCCAGTACGGCATAGAGTGGGCTAGTTTGCTCAGCCACCCACTCTGCAAGCGACATAGCCTCAGATTTCACAGCCGCCCTCCTTGCACTTCTCACACTCCTCACAGAAAGGTGCGGCACTCTTCATGGTCGCAAGCTGGGCAGGACTGAGCGGCACTTTGGGCATGGGGGGAACACTCACCCCCAAGGGGCCCAGGGGGGATTTTCCGGCCCATCCTGACCCCGAACCGGCACTGCCACCCGAGTTCATCTTGATCGTCGGGCCGACCATAGTGACGCCACCGCCATCGACCTTGATAAAGCAGCCGCCGACCTTGACGGTAATTTCAGATCCCGCCTCCAACACCACCTTGGCACCGGCCTTGACGTGTACTTCCTGTCCCGCCTGGGTCAGCCAGCTATCTCCCAGTTTCTGGTGCATGGAGGCATCGACGGTGAGGGAATAGTCCGCCTTGATGTGGTCGCGCTTCTCGCCTTCCACCGTCAGGTGGTCGTTGGCCTTGATGCGGGTAACCCGCTCATTATCGATGCTGGTGTGCTGGTCATGCTTGATGTGCCAAGCAGCGTCGTTCTCTATGAGTACGTTCAGGTCTTTCTGACCATGGATATAAATCTCTTCCTGCCCCGCCTGGTCTTCAAAACGCAGCTCGTTGAAGCCTTCACCCTGATGAGTTTCGGTGCGCAGCACGGTGCGAGTCTTGTTGGCTGGCAGCTCGTAAGGGGGGCGATTGGTGGCATGGAAGGTGCGGCCGGTGACGATGGGCTGGTCGGGGTCCCCTTCCAGGAAACTCACGATGACTTCGTGGCCGATACGCGGGATGGCCATCATGCCATATTGACCGCCCGCCCAGCCCTGACTCACCCGCACCCAGCAGGAGCTCTGGTCGTTGGAGCTGCCATATCTGTCCCACGGGAACTGCAGTTTTACCCGGCCATGCTCGTCGCAGTAAATCTCCTCCCCCTCCGGGCCCACCACTATCGCGATTTGCGGGCCATCCACCATGGGCTTGTGGGGTGCCTCGGGGCTGCCGATGCGGGCGCGCCAAGTGGTGCTCGCTTTGACCACGCCAAATTCGTTGTGGTAGACGGTCGGGCCACTGCCCCCTTCCTCCTCCAGCGCCTGCGGCTGCAAGCCGGTGTGGCGGATATGGACGATTTGCCAGTCGGTGTTGAGGCTGCCGTTCGGATGCTCGGTGAGTGAAAATGTCTGGCCCGGCAGCAGGGCTGCGCTGTTGGACTTGCCACTGCCGCTGACCGCGTCATTGCGCAAGGCATCAAGGCGGTGCTGGGCAAACGCCTTGCCACTGCAGTCCTGCTTGTAGCGGCCCGGATAGTCAAAATGCTGGTAAGTGTCGCGCTGGTGCTCGAGCTCAGCCCCCATTTTCTTCTGGGAGAGGCCATAAGCCGGGGTTTTAAAGCTGTAGTCCTTGAGCTCTACATCCGAGGGGCGCACCGATTCGCGGTAGTGGAACTGGCGAACATAGGCGCCCTGTTCCAGCGAACGGTTGCCGAGGTTAAAGAAGAGCTCGGGGCCAGCTGTTAATGCCGCCGCATCGTCGGCAAACACGATACGATGTTTGCCTGCTTCGAATTCATGGAAATAGAACAGCCCCTCTTCGGCTGCCAAACGGTTCAAGAAGTCGAGGTCGGTCTCGCGGTATTGCGCGCAGTATTCCCTTTGGGCGTGCTCGTTTTTCAGCGCAAAGGCGTAGTCGGTGATGCCGTGCTCTTGCAGCAAAATGGAGAGGATTTCGTCAGGCTTTTGCGCCTGGAAGATGCGGGAGTTTTGGCGAAGACCCAATCGCCACAGGGCCGGTTTGACTTGCAGCTGATAGCGGGTACGGCGAAAGCCGCTGTCCCCTTGCGCAAAGTCGCTCACTACCCCGCACACCCGGCGTTGCAACTCACAGTTGTACCACACCAGCAGCTCACAGGGCTGGTCCAGCACGGCGCCAACGTCGACGTCAGGCTCAGGGCTCGCCAATTCCAAGCGCAACTGGAAAGGCACGTTCAGCGCCTCTTCCAGCGCAAACTCGGCCACCACAAAGGTGGTCTCGGGCAAGGCCCCTACCTTGACGGTAAATTGTAATCCTGTGCTGTCTGCCATCGGTGAGCGCCCCTGAGATGTCATGCGGCCCCGCACAATCGGGAGCCATTCAAACTGTGTGAGAGATCCGTCATCGCCCCGGCGTTTCTGACACCATGGCTACCGCACGCCCTTGACGGCGTGCGGCAAGACGTGAACTCGTCTTTTTTCTTGTGCCCGCTTGCGCAGAGCAAACAGGCATAAGAAAAAATCGCCGGGATGGAAAAGTGAATAGCAAGCGGCAGGAGATCCCCGTCAAACAGGCAGATGGCAAAAAGGGCACCGCAAGCAGTGCCCTTGTGTACCCGTTACGCTTCGATCGGGGCGCGCCAGTCGTCAGCACCAGAGGTACCGGCAACGGTGTGCTCCCAGTCAATCTTGCGGTAGGCCAGAGAGACCTGGATAAGCTGGGTGAAGTCGGATTTCGCCGGGTCTTGGCAATGCGGCATCTGGCAGTCGATGTCAACGATGGTGGCATCGGTCAGCACGGTAGAGAAGAAGTGCTCCTGCTTGCCCTCAACAGAGGTGCGGTACCACTTCAGGGTCACTTTCGGCAGCATTTCGCCGGAGGCCAGGGAGTTGTACATCAGCGGCACGGCTTTGTTCAGCGCAACAGTGAACTTGAACGGCTTGTGGACACGCTGACCTGCAGGCTGACCGGATTGCGGGTCAGTCGGCACGGTGACAACGTGCTGGAACTCTTGTACCAGCATCTCGTCTTCGTGACCTTGTACGAAGATGTTACCGACGGAGTCGGAGGTGAAGGCACCAGCGGTGATGTTGCCCTGGGTTTTACCTTCGATGCTGATATAACATGGAGTTGGCATGTGTATGCTCCTAAAATAGGTGGGTTAAATGAGCTAGCACTCGACCAAACCCTTAGCAGTGACCGTGCCAAAAAAAATTCACATATAAAACATATACTTAATGTTACGCCGTGTGTCACCCCCATCTGCAGACGCGCAATTAGTTGCTCAATCAGAGCATGCAACTGCAAAAAGTTGCGCTTTTGGCATTTATAGCCAAATGTGGCGCAACTTATTGCTCAAGGCAGAGCTTAAATCTAAAAAATGCCGCTCTTTTCTGAATTACCCCTAGTTCCCTAGACACCTTACAGCCGAGTGGTTTCCCAAATCGATGCAGCTGAATGGAACTAACTGAGGGCGCGGTGATCTGATCACCACCATTCCCTTCAAGTCTGCATCATGGGCAAGTCGCTTCACCCCATCACCAACTGGCCTCAAGACAACAAGCCGCTGATTGACCGTGGCTCTCTCACCTTCTGGGTAGATGCAGATGCCGTTGATGCAGATGCCATAGATAACTGGTTTCACCAAGACCATCACGGGCGACGAGGCCGCAGCCAGCTCTATACTGACCAGACAATCTCTACATTCTTGATGCTCAAGGGGATTTTCAGCCTCACTCTGCGAGCGACTCAGGGGCGACTCGACTCCTTGTTCGCGTTGATGAATGTGCCGCTGTGTGCGCCGGATTATAGCGGTTCAGCAAGCGGGCCAGCACGGTGAAGGTGGCCTATCGGCAGCCCTCCAGGGGGCGCATCACCGATCTGGTTATCGATTCGACTGATCTAAAGGTGTTTGGCGACGGCGCGTGGCAAGTCAGAAAACACGCCGCTGAAAAGCGCCGGGGGTAACGGTCACTTGGGACTGGGGAAGCTGCATTCTTACGGCTGATTTGGGAAACAACGCCGATCAGGTCTAATCGCTATGTTTTCAGTTAGTTCCATTCAAACCGTATCGATTTGGGAAACAGCGCCGATTAGCTCATAAACGAAGCCTTTTTCATGTCTATTTCAATTAGTTGCTGCTAAAGTTATTGTGTATGAGCCATGACTTGGCAATATTGGCTTGGACGAATTAACCGAAATGCTTTTGAGAAGGGCTAACTTGGCTTTATATGAAACTGTAACATATTATTAGGCTGCCTCAGTGTTAATTTTAAGGTGAATTTATGATTGAAAAAGATGAGTTGCTAAAACCTTATTCCCTTGATGTTGCTAGTACGCTAACAGCGTTGAACGCTACCGAAAATGGCTTGGAAAGTAATGAAGCACAACGGCGACTAAAGTTATATGGCCCAAATAAGCTCCCAGAGCCGGAGGGCAAGTCAGCTTTTGTTCGCTTCATTAGCCACTTCAAAGATATGCTGGTCTATGTCCTCCTTGCCGCAGCAATCGCAACCGCATTTCTAGGACACTGGGTTGATACTTGGGTAATTGTCGGGGTCGTCGTCCTTAACGCGATTGTCAGTTTCGTACAGGAAGGGAAAGCAGAGACTGCCTTAGCCGGGATCCGCAATATGCTCTCTTCCCGTGCTCAGGTGCTACGAGATCATAAATGGGATGAAATTAATGCTGATGAGTTGGTGGTTGGCGACATTGTAAGATTGAAATCTGGCGATAGAGTCCCTGCTGATCTCCGCTTAATGGAAGCCACAGGGCTGCGGATAGAAGAGTCGGCACTGACTGGTGAATCGGTACCCGCAGATAAGGGGACTGCGGCGATGGCCACCGACTCTCCGCTTGGTGATCGCACCTGTATGGCCTATTCAGGCTCAATGGTTTCTGCTGGACGCGGTGTTGGAGTTGTTACGGCAATAGGTGCTTTAACTGAGATTGGTCAAATCAGTCGAATGATCACTGAAGTCGAGACTCTGGATACTCCGTTAACAAAACAGATGGATCGTTTTAGTAAATCCTTGGCATGGGTTGTCCTATCCATGCTGGCGCTAATGCTGATTATTGGTGTGCTGTTCCATGGCCAAGGGATAGCAGAGGTTTTTATGGCTGCAATTGGCTTTGCGGTGGCAGCCATTCCAGAAGGTCTACCCACTATTCTGACCATTACCCTTGCTATAGGTGTTCAGCGTATGGCTCGGCGTAATGCCATCACCCGTAAACTAACCGCTGTCGAAACGCTTGGTGCAATTACCGTTATCTGTTCAGACAAAACCGGTACTTTGACGCGCAATGAAATGACTGCACAGAAAGTGCTCACCCGGTGTGGACAATATGATGTGAGTGGGGATGGATACCAACCGATAGGCGATATAACTATCGCTGATAAGAAAGTAGTTATATCCAATGCCCCATGTTTATCTGCACTGCTAGAAGTGGTGTCTGTTGCCAATGATACACATGTGATAATGGAGAACGATGAGTGGCGAATCGTAGGTGAACCAACTGAGGCTGCTCTGCGTGTTCTTGGCAATAAAGCATCTTTTGATGCTACTGGCTACGTTCGCCTGGCCGCTATTCCATTTGAATCATCAAACAAATTTATGGCAACATTAAACGATACGCCGTCTGGTGAACGGAAAATTCTCTTGAAAGGGGCACCGGACCGTCTAATCGAACGCTGTAAAACAGAGCTGAATGCAAATGGAGCAACTGAGGTGATCAACGCCTCATACTGGCATCAGCAAGTTGAAATGTTGGGACGCCAAGGGTTGCGTGTCCTCGCTGCCGCAACATGTGTGGTGCCTTCCAGTAAAAGTACATTAGAGTTGAGTGACCTTGAACAAGAAATGGTTTTTGTCGGTTTGATCGGTATTGTTGATCCACCGAGGCCTGAAGCAATAGCTGCCATCTCAGAATGCCATAAAGCCGGGATTCGGGTAAAAATGATTACTGGAGACCATGCAGATACCGCTAAGGCAATAGGTATTGAGATGGGCATTGGTAATGCCGAGACGATAAAGGTGGTGACTGGTGATCAGCTTGAGGTCGCAAGTGACGAGGAGTTACAACAACTGGTGGGCAGTTGTGATATCTTTGCCAGAACCAGCCCAGAGCATAAGCTTCGCCTTGTAATGGCTCTGCAAGCTCGGGGGGAGGTTGTTGCCATGACGGGGGATGGCGTGAATGATGCTCCAGCGCTAAAGCGCGCCGACGTGGGTATCGCTATGGGCATTAAGGGAACTGAAGCCACAAAAGATGCCGCCGATATAGTACTCGCCGATGATAACTTCTCTTCTATTGAAAAAGCGATTGAAGAAGGAAGAACCATTTACGATAACATTCAAAAATCCTTGCTTTTTATTCTGCCAACCAATGGTGCGCAAGGTTTTGTAATGCTCTTTTCAGTTCTGCTTGGATTGACACTTCCTTTGACTCCTGTGCAGATTTTATGGGTGAATATGGTAGTAGCAGTCACTCTGGCACTTGCACTGGCATTTGAGCCCAGTGAGCCTAATTTGATGAGTCGCCCTCCACGTAAACCAGGAACATCAATTATAAGTGCGCCTTTCCTGTTGCGTGTGGCTATAGTATCTACGCTGATCGGCGTTTTAACTATGAGTCTATTTGCATTTGAACTGGCCTCTGGATCATCCGATGCTATCGCTAAAACCATGGCACTCAATGCTCTCGTATTGGCACAAACGTTCTATCTGTTTAATAGTCGGTATATCGAAGTTTCCAGCCTAAGCCTTACTCGACTCCTTAGCAATAAGGTTGCTTGGTTAATGGTTGGTACTTTACTATTACTGCAACTCGCCTATGTCTATTTACCGATGATGAACAGATGGTTTGGCAGCACCCCATTAAGCATGACTCAATGGGGTATTTGTATCCTTTTCGGCTTCATTGTTTTCCTCATCGTTGAACTTGAAAAGTACATATTTAGAAAATCCAAAAAGGCGTAATGTAGTACTACGATAATAGAAGGGGCGATCAAGTTGGTCGCCCTTTCTGGTATACCGGCCGTCGCCACCTATTGGTACAATAACTGGGGAAGGTGCGAACAAGTCTTTGGTGTGAGATCATATCCCTACTTGATATCAGGGATGAGGTTCAGCATGAGTCACCAACTTACTTTCGCGGATAGCGAGTTCCATGCTAAACGCCGCAAAACCCGCAAAGAGATATTCTTGACCCGCATGGACGGTCACCTGTAATGGAGTGGACAGTTACACAGAATTATTTACAGGCTCCCGTCATTACCAGACCTATGGCGCCGAGGGCTTGCTCGACAAATTGCCCGTCTGTAAAGGGGCTCATCCCAACCGGGTTGCGCCCGAGATTGAGCAGGCTATCCTCGATTACTCCCTCACCAGACCAACCCATGGCCGCTGCGGGTCGCCCAAGAACTGGCTCTGCAAGGCATCAATGTCAGTGCGGGTGGTGTGCGTGGTGTGTGGCAACGTCACGACTTGCTCTCCAAACACGACCGTTTGTTTGTTCAAGAAGGGTCTGAAATTGATACCGAAGAAAGTGCGCACTAAAGTAGCGTAAACAAGACACCGGTTTGAGGCAGGGCGAGAGCGTGAACATATTGTTAAAATTCACCCAATTTGTTGAGGCCAGCATTGAGTACCTTTTCCAGGTATTCACTGCTCATTCCTGCAATCTTTTGCTTCCGTCTGATGCTCGCTTTGCGTGAAGTTTCAGCCCTGAGCATGTTCAGCCCCATGTGCCGGATGCACGCAAGGATCTCTGCGGCATCACCGCGATAAATTGGGCAATCGTCCTCGCCCATCGTGACGTCCAGCACCCAGTGCAGGCTATTTTCGATGGCCCAGTGCCCACGCACCGATCGTGCAAACTCATCCCGCGTCAGTGCTTTGGAACTGATGTAATAACGCTGTTCAATAGGTAAGCGTCCAGCGAAGGCCGTATTGACAGGGGCGACAGGTTATTCAGCAGGTAGAGCAACACGCCAAGGCAGCAGTTCACTGACCCGGTTCACCGGCCAGTCTGCGATCACATTCAGTACATGCCGCAGGTAATGCTCCGGATCTACCCCGTTCAACCGGCAGGTGCCGAGCAAGCTGTACAACAAGGCTCCCCGTTCACCACCATGATCAGAGCCAAAAAACAGGAAGTTCTTTCGCCCCAAGCTCAGAGTTATGGTCATTTCTGGTGTACGGAGGGATAGAAGAGGTGGCGTATCCTGCTGATTGATTCCCGCGAAGAATCTCAATCAACAGAGGTGATACGCCATGACTAATTCTACCCTCAGAGCCCTGC
>NZ_JAACGC010000100.1:0-10818 GCF_029237385.1 Aeromonas sp. 1HA1 | reverse complement strand
TGCATATCCGGACGACGAACCCGATAGAGTCGACGTTTTCTACAGTCAGGCTACGAAGTAAAAGAGCGCGGAACTGCGGGTCTCGGGAGACCACGCTGGCGATGGTTTACAAGCTGCTTGAAGTGGCCCAGAAGAAGTGGAAGCGGCTCAAGGGATTTGTGCTGCTGACGTTGGTGGTAAACAACGTGAAATTCAAGGACGGAGTACAGGTGCTGGATGAGTCAGACAGGAATGCCGCCTGACCGACTCCATACACCAGATTTGACAATAGCTCTCCCGATGTATCAGGCACCGTAACGGAAGTAATACTCACGGGTTGACGGGGCGTAGGCGTCTTTCTCTACGGCGCCTTTCTTGCTGGTTGCACCCTTAAGGTGGAACAGTACTGCCAGGTTCTCAAACATATATTCACCTCATCGCTCTGTTATCTAGTTGTAGTGTGTGACTTGAGTCACAATTTGATCCTATGGCCTTATGTAAGCTGGATCAACTTTTTGTGTGGTAAATTTACATAAATCATGGAAAGGGTTTTCAAACCCAGTTTTGTTCATGGAGACGGTTTCAGAGTCATTCTGGGCAACATGGCGGGCCAAAAGTGAGCCCCTGCTGGGCAAGTGGAGGGGCTGGGCATTTAAAGGAAAGCGACACTGGTGTGCATGGATCCTGGCGATGGCGGACACCAGTGTGCAAAAAAATACCCCGCACCGGGCGGGGTATGAATCATGTCGGCAGCGGGCTCAGCCTCTTTCGCTGAAGGTCAGAGGTCGGCTCCCGCTGATTAGCCGGCAGGCTTACTTGGCCGGGATCTGTTCCAGTACATGGACCAGCAACTGCCAGAAGCGCTCGACGGCCGGGATGTGCACCTTCTCATCCGGCGAGTGTGCACCGCGTATGGTCGGGCCGAAGGAGACCATGTCCCAGTCCGGATAGGCGCTCTTGAACAGGCCGCACTCGAGGCCTGCGTGGATCACCATGACGTTGGGCATCTCGCCGAACAGGGTCTGGTAGCTGTTGCGCACCAATGCCATTACCGGGGAGTCTACGTCCGGCGCCCAGCCAGGATAAGCACCGGTGAATTCGCAGCTGGCACCGGCCAGATTGAACAGGGAGCGGGTCATCTGTTCGACGCTCTCGCGACCGGAGTCGATGAGGGAGCGGATCAGGCACTGTACATACACCTCGCCGTCGAGCGTCTTGATGACGCCGAGGTTGGTGGAGGTCTCGGTGACGCCCGGGATGGCATCGCTCATGCGAATGACACCGTTCGGGCAGGCCATGAGGGCGTCCAGCAGGCGTGCCTGCAGGTTGTCGCTCATCAGCTTGGTCGGTTTCTCATGAGCGGTGAGCAGCACAGTCAGGTTGGCTTCGGTGGCCGCCAGCTCGCTCTGGTAGATGCCGGCATAGCGGTCGACCAGGGCCTTGAATTCATTGACGTGGGCGGCGGGCACCAGCAGCTTGGCACGGGCCTCACGCGGGATGGCGTTGCGCAGGGTGCCACCATGGATCTCGGCCAGACGCAGGCCCAGCGGTTCGGCCGCCTTGAGCAGACGCACCAGCAGCTTGTTGGCGTTGCCACGACCGCGATGGATGTCGACGCCGGAGTGACCGCCACGCAGCCCCTTCACCTGCAGTTCAAACCCTTCACCTTCGGTAGGGGCTACCAGCTCCAGCGGGAAGCGGATATTGGCATCCACGCCACCGGCGCAACCCATGTAGACCTCACCATCCTCTTCCGAGTCGGTGTTGAGCAGGATCTCGCCTTCCAGCCAGCCCGCTTCCAGCCCGAACGCGCCCGTCATACCGGTCTCTTCGTCCGTGGTCAGCAGCACTTCCAGCGGGCCATGCTTGAGGTGTTTGTCGGCCAGCACGGCCAGGCAACCGGCCATGCCCATGCCGTTGTCGGCACCGAGGGTGGTACCGCGGGCCGTCACCCAGTCACCGTCTATATAGGCATCGATAGGATCTTTGGTGAAGTCGTGGCGGGTATCGGCATTGGCCTGGGGCACCATATCGATATGGGCCTGCAGCACCACACCCTTGCGGTTTTCCATCCCGGGGGTGGCCGGTTTCTTGATGATGATGTTGCCCACAGTGTCTTGCTTGACGGCCAGGCCTTCCCCCTGGGCCCACTCGACTATCCAGGCGCTTAAGCGGGCTTCGTGCTTGGAAGGGTGGGGAATGGAGCAGATCTGTTCGAAGAAATGCCAAATCAGTTTGGGAGAGAGAGAACTAAGCTGTGCCACGTCGGAACTCCTTACCAGCACGGAAAATGACCGGGCCCAGAGGGCCGAGGAAGAAGATAACGATAATACAGTCAATCACACAAAAATGTGATCGATCTGCGCAAATTGCGCGCGGCTTGTGCTGGTCATCGGTGTGTTCACAGGGTACAGCCGAGGTTGAGGTGACCATGCCCGGCACACAATAAAATATGTGACTCGCGTCACAAAAATATTGTGTTTATGGCGCCGGCTGGTAAATTGGTGGCCGTGGTTCGCCACCCGTCAGGATGACGATGTATGCCTCCAGGGAACCGAAGCAAAGCAAGTGCGCCTCCATGGAACCGAGTGTCTGTTCAAGGATCTGAGCCCGCATAAAGGTACGTAACTTGTTAAGCAATCAGGAGTTTTACTATGTCCGGCAGCAATTCAACCTATTGGTTTGCCCAATCGCTCTACACCCAGGGTTATAGCTACCCGAATCCCTTCGCTTACCGTTAAGCCAGGGGCGCCCCGCCGGGGGCAAGCAGCAAGATGCAGCAGCAGGTGAGTGAGGATGACATCCTCCCCCTGCTATTTTTTTATCTGCAACCTGCGAAAACGGATGCAGTGAAAGGCGTACGTATGCCTGGCGCCGGGCTGGATTGCAGGGGGGTTGCTCCGTTTTTTCCTGCATTTCGCATACGTTTGCCAGTCAATTTATCTGTAAACGATGCTATCATGCCGGCCCAACAGCCTGTCTGCGGTCTTTGCTCCAAACGACATGGCCGCCAGCTATGCCCATCCTGCTTTCATAGAATCTGTTTTTGCTGCCGAGGTACCAGCCCTGAGGCAGCCAAAGTGCAAGCCGAATTCGGGAAGCAGAGGGGCGCCAGAATTGACCGAATCGCGTGTGTCAGCACGGATTTTATGTCTTAAGTGATTGTTTTTATAACTCGTTGAGATCGATAGTATGCCAAAAAAGTTTTATGTGTCGTGGGATAACCTGCAACGTGAAGCGCGCCGTCTGGCCCGTCGTCAACTGCCTGTCAGCCAGTGGAAAGGGATCATAGCTGTCAGCCGTGGTGGTCTGGTCCCGGCCGCGCTGATGGCTCGCGAACTTGGCATCCGTAATGTCGAAACCCTGTGCATCTCCAGCTACGACCACAACAACCAGCGTGATCTGATGGTGGTCAAGGCTGCCACCACTGCGGGTGATGGTGAAGGCTGGTTGGTGGTGGACGATCTGGTGGACACTGGTGGCACCGCCAAGGCGATCCGCGAACTCTATCCAAAGGCCAAGTTCATCACCATCTTCGCCAAGCCCATGGGCGAGCCGCTGGTGGATGACTTCGAGGTCGCCATTCCGCAAGATACCTGGATTGAGCAGCCATGGGACATGGCGCTGGAATTTGCCCAGCCGATCTGCGACGAAGAATAACAGCTTCACAGGGCTCCTATTTGGAGCCCTGTTTTTTTGCGCTGCAGCTGGCTGCCAGAGGGGAAACGTGGTTAAGATGGAGCCATTGCCTGACAGTATGAGTAATCACCTTGGACTTGAACGACGACCTTAACCTGACCGAGAAGCTTTTTACCCGGGTCAAGAAGGTGCTGGAGACCTCCGAGATCTCCAACAGCAGCCCGGTGGAAGAGCAAGATGCCAATCTGGACGAGACCTTTATCGATGGCGCTATGTCATCGCGCTGGTATCGTCTGCTGCGCCGGCCAACCTGGGTCTGGCAGGGGGCGGATCCGGTCGAGATGGAGCAGACGCTGGCTTGCATCGCCATGGGAAAAGGGGAACGCACCCACGAACGTTACCTGGATACCATCAAGGGTTATGTGTCCGGTAACTGGGTCTACGAGTGGAGCCAGCTGGCCGGTCGTTACTTCAAACAGGGCCGTGCGCTGGTGGAGCAGGGTGACTCGGCGGCCGCCCTGAAAGATCTGCTCAGGGCAGTGCGTTACTACTCCATCGCCAGTTATCCCCATCTGAAGAATGACGAGCTGGCGGATCAGGCCCAGCTGCTCGGCAACATGGCCTACCGCGAGGCGGGCCGCCTGTTCAAGGTACCCCTCAAAGAGATACAAGTGCCATTTCGCGGCAAGAGCATTCAAGGCTACCTTCATCTGCCGACCACGGACAAGCCCGTACCCCTGGTCATCGTCAGCGGCGGCATCGACTCGCTGCAGGTCGATTTCCTCAACCTCTATCTCAAATGCCTGGAGCCCAACGGCATCGGCATGCTATCGCTGGATATGCCGGGTATCGGCTATGCCGAGCACTGGCCGCTAGTGCAAGACACCAGTCGGCTGCATCAGGCTGTATTGAATCACTTGTCAGAGGTGGCCTGGGTCGATCATGAGCGTATCGCCATGGTGGGCTTTCGTCTGGCAGGCAATGTGGCGGCGCGGTTGGCCTTCATCGAGCCGTTCAAGCTCAAGACAGTGGTCTGCATAGGGGCGGGTGTCAATCAGGTGTTCACCAATGAGGAGATGTTCGCCCGCTGCCCACGCATGATGCGCGACGAGCTGGCGAATCGCCTTGGGGCCGACGCGGCCCAGTGGGAGTCGTTGCGTACCAAGTGCCAGGTCTTTTCCCTCAAGACGCAAGGATTGTTGGGGACTCACACTTCCGTGCCGATATTAAGCATCGGACACAAGAAAGATTTCATTTGTCCCGAGCAGGATGTACGGGCATTGGCGTCCGCTAGCCGCAATGGCAAGGCGGTGGTGTTTGATAAGCAGCCTTTGCAGGAGGTATACGACGAGGCGTTGAAAGAGATGGCCAAGTGGCTTAAAAAATATTTATGTACATGATATAGCGTTAAAAATAACGTCATCTTAGGATGATATGGCTTGTTCACAGGGAGGTTAACATGTCAGAAAAAGTGACTTACAAGCGATTGCTGAGGCAGTTTGCTGCGATTGGCCCCTATTTACGTGAAGATCTGTGTGAAGAGGGGCGTTACCGTTTCGACTGTCTCTCCGTCTGCGTCAGCGCCAAACCGGCGCCGGACAAGCGGGAGTTCTGGGGATGGTGGTTGGTGCTGGAGCAGCAGGATCACAGCTTCAGTTATCACTATCAGGTCGGTTTCTACAATGCGGAAGGGGCCTGGATCAACAAGCCAATCCCGAAGAAGCATCAGGTGGAAGTCGAGCGCACCCTCAACCGCTTCTACAAGCTCATCAGTGACAAGCTCACCTTGCTGGAGTGTCGGCTGGTCCCTGCCGAGCAGGTGACCAATGAGCTGGCTGTCACCGCCGCCTGATGTGCTGATGCCCTGCGAGGGTTGTATTCACTCGCAGGGCCATCTGGTCCCACCGTCCGCGGTTACCCATTTATCTCTTCAAGCCTGCCGCTTCTCGCCACAGGGCAAGCTTCCTTCGTCCACGCAGTGCTTGCGGGCTTAATTGCCTTGCAGGGCAACAGGGCCGTGGGTATAAAGGGATTCCTTACTTTTCAGCCTTCTTGCTCCCATGGAAAACAGAACCATAGTCGTCAAACTGGGCACCAGCGTGCTCACCGGGGGATCTTCCCAGCTTAACCGTGCCCACATGGTGGAGCTGGTCAGGCAGTGTGCGGCCCTGCACCGTCACGGCCACAGAGTCGTGGTGGTCACCTCGGGTGCCATCGCCGCCGGGCGTGAACATCTGGGCCACCCTCCGCTGGCGCCGACCCTGCCCAACAAGCAGATGCTGGCGGCGGTTGGCCAGACCCAGCTCATTCGGGTGTGGCAGGATCTGTTCAACCTCTATGGGTTGCATATTGGCCAGATGTTGCTGACCCGCGCCGATCTGGAAGACCGCGAGCGTTACCTCAATGCCCGGGATACCCTGCGCACCCTGCTCGATCACCGCATCATTCCCGTCATCAACGAGAACGATGCCGTGGCGACTGCCAAGATCAAGGTGGGTGACAACGACAACCTCTCCGCCCGCGCCGCCATTCTGGCCGATGCAGACCTCTTGATCCTGCTGACCGATCAAACCGGCTTGTTCACCGCTGATCCGCGCAGCAACCCGGATGCCCAGCTGATCGAGGAGGTGCAGACCATAGATGACACCCTGCGCAAGTTGGCGGGGGGCAGTGTCGGTGGTCTTGGCACGGGTGGCATGGCGACCAAGCTGCAGGCGGCCGATGTGGCGCGCCGGGCCGGGGTCAAGGTGGTGATCGCCACCGGCCAGACGCCGGAGGTGATAGGTCGTCTCGCCAGGGGTGAGCGTATTGGCACCTTGTTCCCGGCGCTGGCCTCACCGCTGGAAGGGCGCAAGAGCTGGATTTTGGCCGGCCCGCCCCCCCATGGTGAGGTTCGGGTGGATCAGGGCGCCGTGGCTGCCATGCAGGAGAAGGGCTCCAGCCTGCTGCCCAAGGGCATAGTCTCAGTGAAGGGAGATTTCGTGCGCGGCGACGTGGTGCGTATTCTCGATCCCAAGGGTGTCGAGCTGGCCCGTGGCATCTGCCGGTACGACCATCTGGAGCTGGAGAAGCTGCGGGGTGTTCACTCGGATCAGATAGAACAGATATTGGGCTACGGCTATGGTGCCGTGGCCATTCACCGGGATGACATGGTGCTGCTCTGATTGGGCGGCATCGGCATGAATAAAAGGGAACTGAGATGAGTCTGGAGAAAATGGGGCAGGCGGCCCGCGAAGCCGCCTATCAGCTGGCGACCATCAGCACGGCGCAGAAAAACCGGGCGCTGGCCGCCATTGCCGACGAGCTGGAGGCGCGAAGCCGCCAGATCCTGGCTGCCAACGACAAGGACATAGCGGCCGGCCGAGAGGCCGGATTGTCGGATGCCATGCTGGATCGTTTGCTGCTCAACCCGGACCGGCTGGCGGGGATAGTGGCGGATGTGCGCAAGGTGATCACCCTGGATGATCCGGTCGGTGCCGAAATCGACAGCCGGGTGCTGGAGAACGGCCTGCGCCTCTCGCGTCGTCGGGTGCCGATTGGTGTCATTGGTGTCATCTACGAGGCCCGCCCCAACGTCACCATCGACATCGCCAGCCTCTGCCTCAAGACAGGCAACGCCAGCATACTGCGCGGCGGGCGCGAGACCTTCCACTCCAATCTGGAGCTGGTGCGGGTGATCCAGCGTGCGCTAGCCGCCTCAGGTCTGCCTGCCGAGGCGGTACAGTACATCGACAATCCGGATCGGGCGCTGGTGGGCGAGCTGCTGCGTCTCGATCGCTACGTGGACATGATCATCCCCCGTGGTGGTGCCGGGCTGCACAAGATGTGCAAGGAGAACAGCTCCATTCCCGTCATCATCGGCGGCTTTGGCATCAGCCATGTCTTCGTGGACGAGAGCGCCGATCTGGTACGCTCATTGGCGGTCATCGACAATGCCAAGGTGCAACGCCCCTCCGCCTGCAATGCGCTCGACACCCTGTTGGTACATGAAAACGTGGCCGCAGCCTTGCTGCCGCAGCTGGTCAGCCTGATGAACGAGCGCAAGGTGGCCCTGGTGGCCGCCCCCAACGCCATGGCACTGCTGGCTGGCGCCGACAACCTGCGCGAGGCAGGTCTGGACGATTTTGACACCGAATGGCTGGGGCTGACCCTGGGGATCCGGCTGGTGGCGGACGTGAACGAGGCGCTGGCACACATGCGCGAGCATAATGCCGGTCACTCGGATGCCATCCTCACCAACGACCTGAGCAATGCCGAGCGGTTCGTCAATGGCGCCGGTTCGGCCGCTGTTTACGTCAATGCCTCCACCCGCTTCACCGATGGTGGCCAGTTCGGCCTGGGTGCCGAGGTGGCGGTCTCGACCCAGATGTTGCACGCCCGTGGCCCCATGGGGTTGACCGAACTGACCAGCTACAAGTGGGTGGGATTGGCTGACTATCTGATCCGTGCCTGAGTACGTTGCCAACACCTGCTGGAATCATGCCGACTCAGGTCGGCATTTTTATGCTCTTTTCTTGCGACTCATCAGAGGCTTGCATATAACTATCCAGCAGGGTGTGGCGATACGTTACACGCTGCACTACCAACAAAAACGGGAGCAGATTCAAGGATGAAGCAAACAGATAGGATTGTGCGGCTAGGATGGCTCTGGTTGAGCTTGCCGCTGCTGCTGGGGGCGCTCTGTTTCAGCACCAGCAGCCACGCCAGCTGGGATCAGGATCTCTATCGCCAGCTGGGGTTGGCAGGCAAGCTCGACCATCAGGTGTTTCGCAAGGCCATCAACAGTTATCAGAGCGTGCGCCACAAGCGCAAACCCATACTCACCATCATCGACTACAGCAAACCCTCGACCCAGCGTCGGCTGTTCGTGATCGACCTGAAGCGTCACAAACTGCTCTACCACACCTGGGTCAGCCACGGTCGCAACTCGGGCGAGCTGGCGGCCCGCCAGTTTTCCAACCAGCTCAATTCCATGCAGAGTTCCCTCGGCGTCTATCGTACCGCCGAGACCTATCAGGGCAAGCATGGCTATTCGCTGCGCCTCGATGGCTTGAGCCCGGGCAAGAACAGCAATGCCCGCAAACGTGCCATCGTGGTGCACGGAGCCGACTATGCCAGCCCGCGGCATCTGCGCAAATATGACAAGCTGGGTCGCAGCTGGGGTTGTCCCGCGCTGCCCAAGGAGCTGTCCAGGGCCATCATAGACATCATTAAGGGGGGAAGCGTCATCTATGCCCACGGCTGAGGTGCGCCCCCCACATGAGTAAGGCCAGCACGAGTGCTGGCCTTACTGTTACTTGTTGCGCGGTGACGGGCCGAGCGTTAACGCACGACCAGCACGGGGCAGGGGGCGTGACGCACCACGGACTCGGCGACGCTGCCCACCAGCAGGTGGCTGAGGCCGGAACGGCCATGGCTGCCCATGACCACCAGATCGACCTTTTCCTCTTTCGCCTGAATGACGATCTCGTCTGCGGCGCGGCCGAAGCGCACCTCGAAGGTGGCGGGAATGGGCAGGCTGGCGACCAGCTCTTTCAGTTGGGTCTTGGCCTGGCGTTCCATCTCGTGGGTGATCTCGATGGCGGTCATGTGCAGGATCTTGTAGCTGTCGAAACCATGCAGTTGATCCACCACATGGACCAACTTGAGTTCTGCTTGATGGCTTTGGGCCATGAACACCGCATAGTCGAGCACTGACTGCGACATCTGGGAAAAATCGACGGGGCAGAGCAGGGTTTTGATGGATGACATATGAAGACTCCCCTATGGTTGGGTTACTAATGAATCTTATTTTCAATGATACCCATTAAGAGGGTTATAACCCTCGACTGGCTCTCAAAACTGGGAAAAAGAGGTGATTCAGCGCCAGATCTTCTTATGATGTGGTATGGCTTGGGTACATTCATCGCGCGGGTTGATCCGTTGGATGAAAACATCGGCACCGAGGAAATGGTTAAACATGGTTCGTCTGCTGTTTGCATTGCTGTTTCTTCTGTTTTCCCTGCCCGGTCGGGCCGATCCCCTGCATGTCTATTGCGATGACTGGCCCGGTTTCTGCCTACCGGATGGACGGGGCGTCTATCTGGATATCGTCAGGGCTATCTATCAGCCCCATGGCTATGAGGTGATCCCGCACATAGTGCCCTACAAACGGGCGCTGGCGGTGGTAGCGCAGAAGGGGGGAGACATGGCGATGGGGGTTTATCGGGATGAAGTCAGCGGCGTACGCCAGCCGGATTATCCCGCCTCGGCCGACGATCTGACCGTGCTGATGCTCAAGAAGTGGCAGCCCCAATGGCTCGGCGAGACCAGTCTGGAAGGAGAGGGGGTGCTGTGGCTGCGAGGCTGGGCCTTTGACAAGTACATCCCGGTCAACATGCGCTGGCACGAGATCGACAGCCACGACATGGCGCTGCAACTGCTGGCCAAGGAGCGCTACCGCTACTACCTGACCGCCGGTGTGCTCTACTCGGCCGACGCCATCCCTGCCAACATGCATCGTACCTTCCTGCGCTGGATCCCGACCTACCCCATCTTTGCTGATACCGAACGGGGGGGGCACCTGCAACAGGCCTGGGATCATGGCATGGTGCGGCTGATCCGGAATGGTACCCTGGCCGAGATATACCGCCGTTACCAACTCCATGATTACTATCGAGGTTTTATCAAGGAGCTGGAACAAAGGGTCGAGCCAGACGATAACTGATGCTCTATAGAAGGAAGAGAAGCAACGCGTTCTTTGGTCGATAGAAAGATAAATCTATCGAATACCCAGAGAGATAAGGTGCAAGTGCCCCTACCATCAGCCGCCAACGGCCGCAGCGATATAGCTTCTACTGGCAGTAGTACATCGGGTGACCCCCACAGCAAAATCGGCAAAAATGAGGGAACAGATAAACACGTTTACTCTGCTCGCCCGGCCCTGGCTCGTATGCGTTTGGCCAAGCGGTCATACAGGATCACGTTGACCGAAGCTGCCAGGTTGATGCTGCCTTGCTGTGTGGCCACATAGACCACCAGTTTACTCTGCTCGCCCGGCCCCGGCCCGTATGCGTTTGGCCAAGCGGTCATACAGGATCACGTTGACCGAAGCTGCCAGGTTGATGCTGCCTTGCTGTGTGGCCACATAGACCACCAGTTTACTCTGCTCGCTCGGCCCCGGCCCGTATGCGTTTGGCCAAGCGGTCATAGAGGATCACG
>NZ_JAACGC010000099.1:0-10820 GCF_029237385.1 Aeromonas sp. 1HA1 | reverse complement strand
GAGCCTCGGGCTCCGTTTTGTATTTATCACCGCAGATGGAACTCGGCGGTGCTCTTCCAATGCACAGCTTGGTTGCCGTAACGGGTGGTACAAACGCTTGTTGGCAAGGGAGCGGGAAGAGCGCGAATCGCGTTCCGTCCGGGATTGATAACGTATTGAAAAACGGAGCCTCGGGCTCCGTTTTGTATTTATCACCGCAGATGGAACTCGGCGGTGCTCTTCCAATGCACAGCTTGGTTGCCGTAACGGGTGGTACAAACGCTTGTTGGCAAGGGAGCGGGAAGAGCGCGAATCGCGTTCCGTCAGGGATTGATACTGCATTGAAAAACGGAGCCTCGTGCTCCATTTTTGCGTTTATTACCCTTAGCTGCATCACAACGGGGGCCGAAAGGCCCCCGTTTTGTTTTGCTGTCTTTTACCTGTCAGATCATGGCCTAGCGTTGCAGGGCGGCCAGTGCCAGTTCGATCCGCTTGGCGTACTCGGGGTCGGCCTGCTCGAAGTGCTTGAGCTGGGCCGCGACGATGGCGTCATCCTCCACATTGATGAGGGAGCGCGCCAGGTTGGCGGCGAGCCGTGAGCGCTGCCCCTCGTCCATGATACGGAACAGCTTGCCCGGCTGGCTGTAGTAGTCGCTGTCGTAGTCACGAAAGTCGTAGTGCAGGGCGGCCCCTTCCAGACTCAGTGCCGGTTCGTGCTGCTCGCTCGGCTGCTGGGTGCCGAAACGGTTCGGCTGATAGTTGGGGCTGGCGCCGCCATTGCTGTCCGCTCGCATTGCACCATCACGATGGGCACCGTGATGGAACGGGCAGCGTGGGGCGTTGACCGGCAGCAGGCCGTGGTTGACGCCGAGGCGATAGCGCTGGGTGTCACCGTAGGAGAAGAGTCGTCCCTGCAACATACGATCCGGCGAGAAGCCGATACCGGGCACTACGTTGGCCGGGGTGAAGGCGGCCTGCTCCACGTGGGCGAAGTAGTTGTCCGGGTTCTGGTTAAGCTCCAGCACGCCGACCGGGATCAGCGGGTAGTCGCTGTGCGGCCACACCTTGGTGAGGTCGAACGGGTGGATGTTGTAAGTCTGGGCATCGGCCTCCGGCATCACCTGCACATAAACCTTCCAGCGCGGGAAGTCGCCCTGCTCGATGGCATTGAACAGATCCGCCTGGCTGGTCTCCCGATCCTGTCCAACGACATTGGCCGCCTCTTCATCGGTATAGAAGCTGTGGCCCTGCTCGGTCTTGAAGTGGAACTTGACCCAGAAGCGCTCGTTGGCATCGTTGATAAAGCTGAAGGTGTGGCTGCCGTAGCCGTTCATCTCCCGCAGGCTCTTGGGAATGCCACGATCGCTGAACAGTATGGTGACCTGATGCAGGGATTCCGGATGGCGGGACCAGAAGTCCCAGGCGGCGGTGGCGCTGCGCAGGTTGGTGCGCGGATCCCGCTTCTGGGTGTGGATGAAGTCGGGGAATTTCAGCGGATCGCGGATGAAGAAGACCGGCGTGTTGTTGCCCACCAGATCCCAGTTGCCCTGCTCGGTGTAGAACTTGAGGGCGAAGCCGCGTACGTCCCGCTCGGCATCGGCGGCACCCTTCTCACCGGCCACGGTAGAGAAGCGCAGGAAGACCGGGGTCTGCTTGCCGATGGTGTTGAACAGGTCGGCCTTGCTGAATTGGCTGATGTCGTGGGTCACGGTAAAGGTGCCATAAGCGCCCGAGCCCTTGGCGTGAACCACCCGCTCCGGGATCCGTTCCCGATCGAAATGAGCCAACTTTTCCATCAACCAGATATCTTGCATCAGGACTGGGCCGCGCGGGCCGGCGGTGAGGCTGTTGTTGTTGTCGACGACGGGGGCGCCGTTGGCGCTGTGCAGGGTCTTGTCAGTCATGGCTTCTCTCCTTGTTGATATGGGGCCAGCCTACGGATCTGCGCTGTGATGGGCCAATGGGCTTTTCCTAGCCCTTTGATAGGCAAGACAAATGGGTGCGGGGGGATTTGTCTTTAGCGCTCGCGAGTTTGGTCAGCAGCAGCAGGTCGTGCAGAGGGGATTAATCCTTATAGCGGCTGAATAAACGTCGCCTTCAACTGCTGGCGAGTGTGGCCAGCAAGGGGATGAGGGCGAGCAGCAAGAGGTTGCCGCGCAGGATCCAGATCACCCAGAACTGCTCTGCTGGATGGAGACCATGGGGGCCCGACCATGACGCAGGGAGCGGCGCCAGCGATAGAAGAGGTGGCTGGGATAGCCAAAGCTGATGACCATCAGGCAAAACAGCAGCAGCTTGGTGCGATAACCGGGGTTGGCGAGCAGTACGGCGGGCTGTTCGGAGTGGGCGAGCACCAGCAACACGCCCGTGATGAAGATGAGCAGCAGGGCCAGCGCCGCCAGGCCGTCGGCCAGCAGCAGCTTGCGTACCTGTTCGATGGACATGCCGCGCCGGAACAGAAAATACTCGGAGGTGATGGCCCCGGTCAGGATAATCACGGCGCAATAGTGCAGCGCCATCAGCAGGTCAGGGTTCAACATCTGTGTCGCTTACCTCTTGTTGAGCACATAACCCGCTTCCTTTTGGACGCCATCCCGTGGTGCTGATATTCTGACACTACCTCGTGTCTGACGGTAGCAGGAGTCAGGGTTGGATAAGCGTGTTGTCCCCAAGAAAGCCTGGTCTCTGGTTGCCCGGATGCGGCTGGGGTTGTTGCTGTTGTTCATTCCCGTACTGATGCTGGGCGGCATCTACTATCTGCACATGGAACGCAGCCTGCAAAACGAGTTGCAGCAGCGTCTGCTCGCCACCAATCACCAGTTGCGTCACGTCTTCATCGAGCCCTATCTCCAGGAGATGGAACGGCAGTTTACGCTTATCTACGACCATGTGAAGGTGGAAGATATCAGCGGCCCACACCTGCACAATACCGAGAGTTATCTGAAGACATGGCAGCTCTACAAAGGGATGATGGCCGACCTGCTCTATATCTATGTCGGCACGGCCGAGCGCCAGATGCTGATCTATCCCCAGTGGGAGGCGGATGCCAATTTTGATCCCAGGGTGCGCCCCTGGTATCAGCTGGCCAGCCAGCATTTGGGCAAGATGGTCTGGACCGAGCCCTACTATGACTACACCAATGGCAATCTGGTGATCGCCCTGGCGCGGGCGCTGACCGATGCCAGCGGCAAGGTGCAGGGGGTGTTTGCGGTCGATGCCATCCTGGCACCATTCTCGGCCCAGCTGAACCGCCAGGCGGACAACGGTTACCAGATGATCGTCAATCAGTCCGGCAAGGTGCTGGTGCACCCGGATCCCGCTCAGTTGCTCAAGCCGATGGCCCATCCCCAGTGGCTCTCCCGCTTCAATCAGGGGGATGGCATCTTCCTGGACAAGGCTTCCCAGCTGTTTGTGGCCTACAGCAAGTTGCCTGAGCACGACTGGGTGCTGATCAGCGTGCAACCGGCGGCCAGTGTCCAGGCCGCGATCAACAGGGTTTCCCTCAACGTGCAACTGATGGTGGTGCTGGCCTGTGTGCTCTATCTCGTGCTGGCGCTGGTGTGGTCCCGCAACTTTCGCCGCATGCTTGACGAGATCGCTTCCATGATTCGGGCCAGCCGGACTCAACCCGATGATGTGCCCCAAGGCGGGATGCGGGAGCTCAAGCACGTTTACGCCGAGCTGGCCGAGGCGAGCAAGGATTATCACGAGGCCCGCCAGCAGGCCAATCTGGACAAGCTCACTGCGCTCTACAACCGCCGTTTCTTTGACGAACGCCTGACCCGATTGCAGCTTGAACAGCTGCCCTTCTGCCTGGCCATGGTCGATCTCGATGACTTCAAGCAGGTCAATGACAACTATGGCCACCAGACCGGAGACGTGGTGCTCAAGCGGGTGGCTCAGCTGGCCCGGCTGCTGTTGGGGGATCATGGCTGGGTCTGCCGTTACGGCGGGGAGGAGCTGGTGGTGCTGATGGTCAACCCGGACCCCCACTTCTGCCTGCTGCTGCTGGAGCAGTTCCGCAAGGCGGTGGAGTCACTGGACTGGCGCGAGCCTGGCCTCAAAATCACCTTGAGTGGCGGGCTGGTGGCCAGCCATGGAGTGACGCACGGCAAGACGCTGCTGGAGGTGGCGGATGCCGAGGTCTATCGCGCCAAGCGTGATGGCAAGAACCGCATCTATCTGGGCACCCCGCAGGAACTTGTGGCCGGATAGGGGATCTTGCCAACAGGCTGGCGGTTGAGTAAAGAAGAGGCCCGAGGGCCTCTTCTTCATTTAGCCGTTCAGTTGCCAGTCCAGGGTGGGCCAGTCGTGTTCGGCGGCGATCTGACGCAGGCTGGGAGCCGGGTTGACCGCATGAGGATGGCTCACCGCCCGCAGCAGTGGCAGGTCGTTGTGGGAGTCGCTGTAACCAAAGCTCCCCTGCCAGAGGTTGTCGTCTCCGGCGAAGAGCTGGTGGATGCGGGCCACCTTGCCCTCCCGAAAACTCAGGGTGCCGCGAGTCTGGCCGGTCAGCATCCCCGCCTCCTCATCGAGCAGGATGGCAACGCAGTGATCCATCCCCAGCATCTGCGCCATGGGCGCCACCAGATGTTCGCCGGAGGCCGAGATCAGCACCAGCTCGTCCCCTTGCTTGCGGTGCCACTCGATGCGCGCCAACCCCTCGGGGTAGATCCGCGCCCGCAGCACCTGCTCGGCGAAGCGGTGGCACTGTTGGCTGAGCCACTGACGTGACTTGCCTGCCAGCGGCTGCAGGGTGAAGGCCATGTACTGGTGCATGTCCATCTTGCCCTGATGGTAGAGGGACATCATGGCCTGCTCTTCGGCAATCATGTCCGCCGGGGCCTGCTCCTGGGCCACCATGTACTCCAGCCAGAGGCTGGCGGAATCCCCGGCAATCAGGGTCTCATCCAGATCAAACAGTGCCAGTGCCATGACGGCTCCTTGGGTTGGTGACCGGCATCATGATGCCGGTCGAAAACAGAATGGGATACATGGCTTTATGCTACCTCACACAGCTGATCCCGGGCCACCACCAGGGTCACGGCGCTGCCGGTTGCCAGCAGATCGCCGGCAGAGCGGTTGAGGCAATCCACCGTCAACAGCCCCGCCTCGCACGCCACCTGATAGCGGATGACGTTGCCGAGCAGCTGTTGCTGACTCACTATGCCGGGCAGGCTGGGCTCGCTGCTGGTCGCCCCTGCGGGCAGCAGGGTGATGGATTCTGGGCGCAACGCCAGCTTGCCCTGAAAATGGGGGCCGAACAGCGACTTGCCCTGCTCGGCGCCAAGCAGGTTGTAGTTGCCGATAAAGCTCGCCACAAACTCGCTGGCAGGGCGGGTGTAGATCTGCTCCGGCGTGCCGCTCTGCACGATGGCTCCCTTGTTCATCAGGAAGATCCGATCCGACAGGGTGAGCGCCTCCTCCTGATCGTGGGTCACGAAGATGGTGGTGAGCTCAAGGCGCTGCTGGATCTCGCGGATCTGCTGGCGCAGGCTGCGGCGGATGCGGGCATCCAGCGCGGAGAGCGGCTCGTCCAGCAAGAGGATCCTTGGCCGCACCACCAAAGCCCGCGCCAGCGCCACCCGCTGGCGCTGGCCGCCAGAGAGCTCACCCGGATAGCGGCGCTCGAAGCCGGTCAGCTCCACCAGCTCCAGCGCTTCCTGCACGCTGGCCGCCAGCTCCCGCCCCGGCTGGGGCTTCATCTTGAGGCCGAAGGCGACGTTGTCCCACACCGTCATGTTGGGGAACAGCGCATAGCTCTGGAACACCATGCCGATGCCCCGTTTCTGGGGCGCCTGCCAGGTAATGTCTTCACCGGCCACCCGCACCTGACCGCCATCCACCTGGGTGAGCCCGGCCAATGCCCGCAGCAGGGTGGACTTGCCGCAGCCGGAGGGGCCGAGCAGGGTCACCAGCTCCCCCTTGCGAATGCCGAATTCGATCCCCTCGAACACCGGGGTATCGCCGTAGGATTTGTGCAGTTGATTGACTTCTAAATGAAACATCTTGGATCACCGATGAAATCTGTTGGCCGCCAAGGTGAGCAGCAGGGTCAGCAGGAAGTAGCTCATCACCAGCGCACTGGTGAAATGGCCCGAGGTGGCGCGCATGTTGTAGAGGTAGACCTGCAGGGTCTCGTAACGGGTGCCTACCAGCATGTTGGCAAACACGAACTCGCCGAGCAGGAAGGAGAGCGAGAGAAACAGCGCCGCCAGCAATCCCTTGCGCAGGCAAGGGATCACCACCAACAGGAAGGCGCGGCGACTGCTCGCTCCCAGCAGGTGGGCAGCATCCATCAGGTCCTTGAGCGGCACCCCTTGCAGGCTGTTGGCCAGCGCCCGGTACATAAAAGGGAGCACCACGGTGAACCAGGTGCCGATCAGGATCCACGGCGTGCCGACGATGGGCAGGGGGCCGTCGGCGTAGATCTGCAGCAGTCCCACCGAGGAGACCACGGGCGGCACCGCAAAGGGGAGCAGGATCAGCAGGTTCATCCAGGGATCCAGCTTGGGGAAGTAGTAGGCCACCACCAACACGGTGGGCACCAGCACCAGGGTCCCCAGCAGCAGAGTGGCGAAGCAGACCAGCAGGCTGCGGCCAAACGCCGCGAGAAAGCGCGGATCGCCCAACAGCTTCAGATACCAGTCGAGGGTGAAGCCATCCGGCAGCATGGTCGCCCCCCAGCGGGTGGAGATGGAATAGAGGAAGGTGGCCAGCAGCGGCAGCAGCAGGGTGGCGACCAGCGCCCCCAGCACCCACTTTGGCCAGCGCGGTGTCAAATCATGCATCTTGTCGTCTCCCGCCAGGATGAAGACCAGCTGCACCCAGCTTGTTCAATCCAGTACAGGGTGTCAGGTCATGCATGGGACTGCCCCTTGTTCACATAGCTCTTTTTCAGCAACCACTGGTTGGCAGCCGTCACCACCCCCAGCAGCACCATCAGGATCACCGCCAGCGCCGCCGCCATATTGGGCTCGAGGAAGATGTCGCCGGAGACCAGACTGGCCACCCTGATAGTCACCAGATTGAAGTTGCCGGTGGTGAGGGCGTAGGCGGAGGCATAGGCACCCACTGCGTTGGCAAACAGGATGATCAGGGTGCCGAGCAGGGCGGGCGTGAGCACCGGCAGCGCCACGTGCCACACATACTGACGCTTGCTCGCCCCCAGCAGTGCCGCAGCCTGCGGCCACTCATCCTGCAAGGCATCGAACGCCGGATAGAGCAGCAGCAAGGCGAGCGGGATCTGGAAGTAGGTGTAGATGAGGATGAGGCCCGACCCCGAGTAGAGGTTGAAGCCGTCGATCCAGCCCCAGGATTTCAACAGCAGGGTAACGGCGCCGTTGATGCCGAGAATGATGATGAAGGCGAACGCCAGCGGCACCCCGCTGAAGTTGCCGGTCATGGTGACAAACGCCAGCAGCAGCCGTTTGACCCGCTCGCCGCTGTGGCGCAGCGCCGCCGCACCCAGGGTGCCGATGGCAAGCCCCGTCAGACTGGCGATACCGGCGATCCGCAACGAGTTGGCGAAGGATTGCAGATAGAAGGGGGAGCTCAGGATCTCCCGGTAGTAGTCGAGGCCCCAGCCATCGGGGGTCTGAAAGCTGCCCACCAGCACCCACACCATGGGGGCGAGCTGGAACAGGATCATCAGCAGGATAAACGGCAGCAATACCAGCGCGGGCAGCCAGTGACGGCGCACCCGGCGCCGGGTTACCACGGGTTGATCCAGCAGGATCTCGGTGGTGGCGGGCATCATCAGTGCACCTCACGCATAAAGGCCGCCTTGAGCAGCGGGGGAGCAACCGGTTTATCGTGGGGAACGCCCAGCAAGTCGGCCATCAGGGCGCAAAGTTGGGTCTGGGCGATAACAACGCCATCCGGCCAGTGTTCGATAAAGGCATCGCCAAACAGCCAGAGCGGCACGGTGCGCTCCTCGGGCAGGGTGCCGCCGTGGCTTAAGTCGTTGTTCATACCGTGATCCGAGGTGATCACCACCTGATACCCCTCTGCTAGCCACTGGGGCAGCAGATCGGCCAGCAGGCTGTCCATCCGGCGCGCCTGATTGCGGTACTGGCGCGAATCGAGGCCAAACTGGTGGCCAGCGTCATCCACCCCCATCGGGTGGATCAGCAGAAAGTCGGGATCATGTTGGGTTCTGAGCCACTCGCCATCCATCAGCAGATGGCTGTCGGGGTAGGCGTCATCCCAGTAGAAGCAGCCGTGCTGGATCGGCAACTGCTCGTCATGGGTGTAACGATCTCGCAGCGCCAGCCAGGGGCTGCGGTTGTAGAGTTCGCTCACCCAGTAATAGGCCGCCGCTGCGGTGCGTTTACCCGCGGCGCGGGCCAGATGGAAGATGGCGTCGTGCTGGCTCAGGCGACTCACCCCGTTGTGGGTGATGCCGCTTGCCACCGGCGGCACGCCGGTCAGGATGCACTCGTAGAGCGGTCGGGAGAGGGAGGGCAGGGCACAGCTCAGGGTCGTATACAAGCCGTGCTTCGCCTCCACCATGCCACCGAGGTAGCCCATGGTGTGGGCTACCTCGGCTGCCAGACCATCCACAAGTACCACTATCACCTTGTGTTGCACTGGATTCCCTTACTGCATGTTGATCATGACGGTTTCTTGCCACTGGCGCGGCAGGGCTTTGGAGCTCTGCTCCCAGGCAGCATGGTCGCTGACCGGCTTGGCATTGGCATACTGCTCGGCTGGCAGCAGCTTGGCCTTCACGTCATCCGGCAGGGTCACGTTGCTGCGGATGGGGCGGGCATAGCCACGGGCCAGGTTGATTTGACCGGCATCGGAGAGGATGTATTCCCGCGCCAGCTTGGCGGCGTTGGGGTTCTTGGCCCACTTGTTGATGATGGTGGTATAACCGGCGATGACGGAGCCGTCGCTCGGGATCACTACCTCAAACTTATTGGGGTCAATCTGGTCGCGGTAGTTGAGGGCGTTGAAGTCCCACAGCACACCCACTTCCACTTCGCCCTTCTCGATATTGGCGATGGTCGGGTCATTCAGCGACAGACGACCCTGCTTGGCCAGCTGGCCGAACAGCTCCAGCGCGGGCTTGAGGTTCTTCTCGCTGCCGCCGGTGGCATAGGCCGCCGCCAGCACGCCGTTGTTGGCCTGGGAGGCGACACCCACATCACCCAGCGTCACCTTGTAGTCACCACCCAGCAGGGATTGCCAGCTGGTGGGGGCTGCCTTGACCAGATCCTTGTTGATCAGGAAGGCGATGGTGCCGGTATAGGCCAGCATCCAGTGACCGTCCGCATCCTTGGCCCAGTTGGGAATGTCTGCCCAGGTGGAGGGTTTGTAGGGCTGAGTGACCCCCTGCTTGACCGCCACCGGACCGAAGGCGCCGCCCACGTCACCGATATCGGCGGTGGCATTGGCCTTCTCGGCGGCAAACTTGGCGATCTCCTGCGCCGAGCTCATGTCGGTATCCTGATGCTTGATGCCGTAGATGCTGCCCAGCTGTTGCCAGGTATCCTTCCAGTTGGCCCAGCTGTCGGGCATGCCGATACTGCTGAGCTGGCCTTCGCCACGGGCGGCCTTTTCGAGATCCGCGATATTTTCGGCGGCAAACAGTGGTTGGCTGATGGCCACCAGGGCCAGTGCACTTGCGATCACGCTTTTCATTATCCCATCCTTCTGGACTAGGTCAGTTAAGGTTCGAGAGGGATGCTAGAGGGGAAATATGACGGTGGCGGGGCGCTTTGATGGCAGTTTGATGACAATCGCCCTGTCACGCCGCTGTCATCCGGAACGGTTACAACTCAGGGTCGACAGCCGCTGGTCTACTCCAGGCGGGTGCAAACCGGAATGACCAACAGGGATATGAGTGTGACCGAGCCGAGATTGAGCGAGCAGATATTGAACGAACAGAGAATGGCCGATGGCCGCTCCTCCTCCAAGTGCGAACAGATTTGCCAGACCCTGCGCCGCTATATCGGCAGCGGCCAGCTGGTGGCGGGGCAGCAGCTGCCCGCCGAACGGGCGCTGAGCGAGCGCTTCGCCACCACCCGCATCACCATCAAGGAGGCGCTCTCCAGCCTCGAAGCAGACGGCCTCATCTACCGGGCCGAGCGGCGTGGCTGGTTCGTGGCACCGCCTCGCCTCACCTACGATCCTGCCATCCACACCCACTTTCACCAATGGATCGGCGAGCAGCAACGCACCGCCGAAACCCGGGTGCTGGCCCACGGCAGCGAGCTTGCCAGCAGCGAACTGTGCCGTTGGATGGGGCTGGATCCCTTCACCCCGCTCTATGAAATCCGTCGCCTGCGGCTGATCGATGGGCGACCTGTGCTCCATGTCAGCCACCACCTGCTGGCCAGCCGCTTTCCCGATATCGCCAGTGCGCCGCTGGCCAGCTCCCTCACCGAGCTCTATCAGCAGCGTTATGGCATAGGCCAGGGCGGGGCGAGTATGGAGATCACCCCCTCGGCAGCACGGGGCGCCATCGCCCGCGCTCTCAATCTGGCGGAGGGGAGTGCCGTGCTGCGGCTGGTACGGGTCAACTATGACGAGCGAGGGGGGCTGGTGGATTGTGATATCGAACACTGGCGGCCAGATGCCATCCGCATCTGTCTCGATACCCGGGCGTTGCAACCCATCATCGCCAAAGCGCAGCCCGTGCAACTGGCAGAGTAGCCACGCTCAGGCTCACGAGCAGACGCGGATCCCGCAGGATCCGCCGTGATCAGTGTAAGCGCCGTTAAATCGACCTACTTGCCTTTACCGTATTGCGCCACTTTTTTTGCAATCGGCTCCAGCGGGACGTTCCATGGCAGCAGGGCTTCGAGCTTTTCCAGGGTATCGGCCTCGCCAAT
>NZ_JAACGC010000098.1:0-11155 GCF_029237385.1 Aeromonas sp. 1HA1 | reverse complement strand
CGCACGATGAAGAGCAAAAGTTAGCATGATCGTTACCATGTTCGGGAGTCACATAGGAGATCAGATCCTGGAAATCGGGAAAAGTGCCAATCAGTTCACAATATTTGTGTATAAGAGTCAGGCCCTGATCGGTACGCTCGCCTATGTCTTCGGCCTGCACGCTGCCTGCCAGCAAAGCCAGGGCGAGCAAACTGAGAGTGGGAACCCGGATAATGAATGTGCGTGGTTTTTTATTTTTCATTGTGAACTCCATGTCGAATCACGCCAGACTATTTCCATCATGAGGCGAAACAGCACAACCCTATTGTTGATAGTTATATTTCCGCGTGATTCTGCTTGCTTGCCGATCAATGCCAACCATTTTCATCACCGTGAATGAACAACGTGTTTATGGTGGGTCTTTCATATGACAAAACAAGGACTACGATACGGTCTAAGATAGAATATTCGGCGCTCTCCGATACTATTACACGGTTGTCGCGCTGTCATAGCGCTGCCCATTTTTGATACGGGCGACACCTGTTTTTCTCTGTTCATCGGCCTGAACGATGAAACGGGAGCCTGATGCCTTGGGCATTCTGCCGCGAGGAAACACTCAGGGCTATGAGATAAATATCATAGGGAGCCCCTCCTCTGTCTGGTGATATTGTCAGCCAACGCCCGCCACAGGTTGCATATTGCCCAGTGAACCCATGACGGAAATAAACTCATATATATCTCGTTTTCTGCCATCCTATTGATGACGGGCGTGACATGTCTCGCTACCAGCTGTAATACCATTTTATCATAACAAATCACCCTGATACTCAAACGTAACACATGTCACACTGTGGCATCAACAATATTAACCATAAAATCACTTATTATTTAAATGGAATAATTACTTTAATATTGAAATGCTCATCCCAGATAATCGCCAGATATTATTAATTATTAATACTATCGATAACATAACCTCACTCGGTCTATGTCCTTGCTGGATGCTCAGGTGCAGTTGATTGCCAGCAAGGCTATGTTCGAGCCCCAAACCCCGTTTATGATGAGCGGGTCACCTGATCGAAGGAGCCCCCATGCATTGCAAGTTACTGCTGCCCCTGCTGGCCCTGTTGCTGGCCGCCTGTTCCAGCACGCCCGAACCACCACCTCCACCACCCCGTCAGAGCAGTGCCTTCGACGGCTTCTACCAGCAATGGCGCGGCGTGCCCTATCGCATGGGCGGATCCAGCAGGGCCGGGCTCGACTGCTCCGCCTTCACCCAGCTTGCCTATCTGCAGGTGCTCGGCTTCAACCTGCCCAGAACCACTGAATCCCAGGCTAGCCTGGGCACGCCGGTCGATCGCTATCGGTTGCAGCACGGGGATTTGGTCTTTTTCAAGACCGGCTGGCAGCAATACCATGTCGGCGTCTACACAGGGGCCGGGGAGTTTATCCACGCCTCCACCAGCAAGGGGGTGATCCGCTCGCGCCTCGATAATGTCTACTGGAACAGCCGCTACTGGCAGGCTCGCCGCCTGACGCAATGAGCCACGCCGCCACAAGCATTGAGAAGGGCCCGTCACGGGCCCTTTTCAATGCTTGTTTCTGTGCTCAGCGCTTGCGATGCCAGCGCGGCGAGGTGGCTTTCTCGCCCCAGGGGGTGACGCACGGCAACAAGGCCCCCTCGATCACCACATCGCTACTGGCCAGCGCCTCGGCAATCTTCTGATGCAGCACCTGCAGCAGGCGCCCCTCCTGCTCGGCCAGGGAGTGGCCTGCGGCAAAGAACTCGCGCTGGTGTTGCAGTGCCAGCTTCTGGGCAAATTCATAGGTGTTGAAACAATCCGGCATCCGCTCAACCACATCATCAAGCCGGGCCAACAAGCTGTTCAGTTCCTTGGTCATGTCGCTCATTCCTTGTAGGTTGATGGCCAAAAACTACCCCTAATTGGATAAGTCACCAACCACCAAATCTCGAAACTGTGGTGGGTCGCACAGTTCACAGGTGAGTCATCCGCGACCCTATGCTAAGCCAGATGGCAAAACTTTACAGCCGATTAATAAGCCGCTAGATTTAGACCGACCAATCAGTCGGTCAATTAACGCACGAGGTATGCCATGGAAGCGGTTCAGTTGCAGGAGAACACCACAGACAAGCTGTCGCTACCAAGCAAGCTGGACAGGCTCAGACAGGCTTGTCAGGCCAATCCCATGCCAGGTCTGAGCGAGCGCAGAGCCCATTTGAGCCAGCTCAAACGCGCCCTGCTGGCCCACAAGCAGCCGCTGTGTGACGCCCTGGCCCTGGATTATGGCCAGCGTAGCGACTACGACAGCTTGATCGCCGACATACTCCCCTGCGTCATGCAGATCAACTACACCCAGCGGCGGATCAAGCGCTGGATGCGCCCGCACCGCCGCCACACGGGACTGCTGCTGGCCCCGGCCAGGGTCGAGGTGTTCTATCAACCACTCGGGGTAGTCGGCATCATAGTGCCGTGGAACTTCCCCGTGATGCTGAGCCTGGGCCCCCTCATCAGCGCCATCGCCGCCGGCAACCGGGCCATGCTCAAACTCTCCGAATTCACCCCTCACACCAACGCCGTGCTGCGCACCTTTCTGGACCAGGTGTTTGATGAGAATGAGGTCACCGTGGTCGAGGGTGATGCCCAGATGGCCGCCGCGTTCAGTGCACTCCCGTTCGATCACCTACTGTTCACCGGCTCGACCGCAGTGGGCAAGCTGGTAATGGCTGCCGCGGCTCCCCAGCTCACCCCGATCACCCTGGAGCTCGGTGGCAAGAGTCCCTGCCTCATCGCCCCTGACATGCCCATAGCGCTCGCGGTGGAGCGGATGATCTTCGGCAAGAGCCTCAACGCCGGCCAGATCTGCGTGGCCCCCGACTATGTGCTGCTGCCACGGGGCCAGGAACACGCCTTTATCGAGGCCTACCGCAACCACTTCGCTCGCCTCTATCCCCAAGGGCTGGGGAGCCCGGATTACGGCTCCATCATCAATGCGCGCCAGTATGAACGACTCACCGGCTGGCTAGCCGAGGCCGAACAGGCAGGTGCGCAAGTGCACCCCTGCGGCAACCCGGCCCGGGACGACGTCGCTCACCGGCTGATACCCCACCTGCTGACCGAGGTGCCCAACCACTGCCAGCTGATGCAGCAGGAGATCTTCGGCCCCCTGTTACCCTTGGTGCCCTACGACAGCCTGGACGAGGCGCTCGCCTACATAGCCGCCCGCCCGCGTCCCCTCGCCTTCTATCTGATGAGCCTGGATCCGGCACTGCAGGCCAGGGTGACCCGGGAGACCCACTCAGGCGGCATGGCCATCAACGAGAGTCTGTTCCAGGTGGCAGCCGATGACGTGCCATTTGGCGGCATCGGCGCCTCCGGCATGGGCCACTACCACGGCCACGAAGGCTTTCTCACCTTCTCCAAGGCGAAAACCGTGTTGAGCCGTGGCAGGTTCAGCACAGGCTCCCTGGTTCATCCCCCTTATCGGCGCTGGCACCAGCGGCTGATGATGGCGCTGTTTTTGCGCTGACGTACGCCGGAGCCCTGCATGCAAAAAACCATGACCGACAAGCGCCGCCAGATCCTGGATGCCGCCCTCGCCCTGTGCGCCGAGGACGGTCTGCAGGGGGCCGCCACCGCCCGCATCGCCAAGGCGGCAGGGGTGGCCAACGGCACCTTGTTTCACCATTTTCCGAGTAAGGAGGCGCTGATCCTCCAGCTCTATCAGGACATCAAGCAACGGATGGGGGCAGCCATCAGTGAAGCCGACCCCACTCTTCCCCTGCGCGAGCAGACCCACCACTACTGGCAGCTGGCGATGGGGTGGATGCAGGCACACCCCAACGAACTCAAATTCGTACTGGGCTTCTTTCACTCCCCCCTGCTGGCCAGACCGGCCCGCAGCCAGATCTTGAACGATGCCCTGCGCTTTCTGCCCGCCCTGCTGGCAAAGGGGCAGGCAAGCGGCGAGCTGATGCAGGCTCCCGCCCCACTGTTGCTGGAGGTGTGTCAGGGCCAGTTTCTCGCCTGCGCATCACTGTTTGTCGATCAGCCGGCGCTGGGACAGGACGACTACTGGCAAGCCAGTGCCTTCGCCCTCTTCTGGTCAGCCATCTCAGGAGCCAATCCCCATGCAAACACGGATGTTTGAATCTGCGGCCGCCCTTGGCCGCCGCCTCTGGATAGCCACTCTGCTCTGGGTCATAGGGCGTACCCTCTGCCGCGCCGCCCGGGTCGATGAGGCGGTGCGACAAGAACTCGCCCCTCTGCCCGACGGCCTCACCATACGACTGGAGGTGGCGGGCCTCACCCAGGCGCTGATCATCCATAAGGCAGCGGGCAACTGGCAGTGCGGCGCACAGCCCCATGCCAGCGGAGATTTGCACCCCCTGCGAGTGCGTTTCAAGCATCAGGGCATCGCCTTTCGCGCCCTCAGCTTTCGGCTCGGGGTCAATCAGGCGTTCAGCGAAAACCGCTTGCTGGTGGAGGGGGACCTGACCGTCGCCATGCATCTGGTGCGGGGGCTTGAGCAGTTGCAGTCCCTGATCCTGCCCGCCTTTATCGCGCGGCCCCTGCTGCGCCACTATCCTGCCCCGACCAACAAACTTGGCCGGGCCTGCAACATCTATCTGGGTCTGATGACCGGCTAATGCGCAAGGAGCCTTGAAATGAGCCGCTATTACGATTTTTTCTGCCCGGTCAAACTGATGGCGGGTGAACAGGCACTGGAGCAGCTCGCCAGCGAGCTGGCCGGATTGGGCGCGCGCCGTCCGCTACTGCTCACCGACAAGGGGGTCAGCGCCACCGGACTCGCCACCCTGCTGGCCAATGTGCTGGCCGAGGGAGAGTTGCCGGTCGCTGACATCTGGGACGAGATCCCGGCCGACTCCTCCACCGCCGTGGTGGAACGGATCACGGCCCGTTATCGGGAGCTCAAATGTGACAGCCTGGTAGCGCTGGGGGGCGGCTCCGTCATCGACACCGCCAAAGCGGTCAATATCCTCGCCTCCATGGGCGGGGATCGGCTGCTGGATTACGCTGGCGCAGGCTGCCTGACTCGCCCCCTGCAGCCGCTGGCAGTGGTGCCGACCACGGCTGGCACAGGATCCGAGGTGACACTGGTGGCGGTGATCAAGGATGAGGCAAGCGGGCGCAAGGTGCCCTTTACCTCCCCCTTCCTGCTGCCCCAGCTGGCGGTGCTGGATCCGCGCCTCACCCAGGGCTTGCCCCTCAACATCACAGCAGCCACCGCCATGGATGCCATGACCCACGCCATCGAGGCCTTCATCGGCAACGCCAAGAACCCGGTCAGCGACGCCCTTGCCCTGATGGCGGTGGAGAAAATCGCCAGCGCCCTGCCCCAGGTGCTGCAACATCCGCAGGACAAGCGCCTGCGGCTGCAACTGGCGGAAGGATCCACCCTGGCTGGCATGGCCTTTTCCAACTCCATGGTGGGGCTGGTGCACGCCCTCGGTCATAGCCTGGGGGCCCGCTGCCACCTGCCCCACGGTCTGTGCATGAATCTCTTCCTGCCTACCGTGCTCGACTACAACCGGCCGGGCATAGATGAGGAACTGGCTCGCCTGCTGCTGCCCCTGGTCGGCGCCGAGCGCTTTGCGGCGACCCCGGTTGCAGAGCGGGCACAGGCCAGCATCCAGGCCCTGTGCAGCTTGCGCGATACCCTGTGGCAAGCGGTGAAGCTGCCGCGCACCCTGCGCGAAGCCGGCGTCACCGACAAGGCCCTGCTGCCCGAGATCCGGGATCTCGCCATCAACGACGGTGCCCTGCTCTACAACCGCAAGGATGCCGACCGGACTCAGCTGCTCGGCCTGCTGGAGCTGGCCTGGGAATAGCCCGGTTGGCCTGGCCCCGCCTGACGGGGCCGCTGGCGACCCCCTGATGCTGGCACCGGCGCCATGGTTGTCCTTTCCCTCCGCCGTCTTCTCGCGCCAGATGGACTCCTTATTGCGGCGGATGGCCTCTTACCGCTCCTGGTGGCATCGGTGACGAGAGGGCACCAGGTAGCAAACAGCAGACAAAGGGATTCAACCTTGTAAAGGTGTTAATTGTGACAAAGGGAAGATAGAACAGTTCGCCAGCAAGCTACTGATAAATATCATGTTACTGGCTGGCGTACTCAGCGCATCTCTGCCGGATCCGGCGTAAAGACCCCGGTGGAGAGGTAGCGGTCCCCCCGATCACAGATGATGACCACCACCACCCCCCGCTTGATCTCTGCCGCCACCCGCAGGGCACCGGCCACGGCGCCGCCCGAGCTGACCCCGCAGCAGATCCCCTCCTCCCGCGCCAGCCGGCGCATCATGACCAGCGCCTCCTCTTGCGTCACGTCCAGCACCCGATCGACCCTTTGTGGCTCGAAAATGGCGGGCTGATAGGCGGCGGGCCAGCGGCGGATCCCCGGGATCTGGCTCCCCTGTGCCGGTTGCAGGCCAATCACCTGTACCGCCGGGTTCTGCTCCTTCAAATAACGGGAAACACCCATTATGGTGCCAGTGGTGCCCATGGCCGAGACGAAGTGAGTGACTGCCCCCTCGCTCTGGCGCCAGATCTCGGGGCCGGTCGATTGATAGTGGGCATCCGGGTTAGCCGGGTTGTTGAACTGATCGAGCACCAGCCCCTCACCCCGTGCCTGCATGGCCAGCGCCAGATCCCGCGCGGCTTCCATGCCGTCCTCCACCAGCACCAGCTCGGCCCCATAGGCCTGCATGGCATCGCGTCGCTCCTGGCTCATGGTGCGCGGCATGATGAGCCGCATCCGGTAGCCCCGCGCCGCCGCCACCATGGCCAAGGCGATACCTGTGTTGCCGGAAGTCGCCTCGATGAGCCGGGCCCCCGGCTGCAAGCGACCGCTCGCTTCGGCGCTCTTGATGAGGTTCAGCGCCGGCCTGTCCTTGACCGAACCGGCGGGATTGTTGCCCTCCAGCTTCACCAGCAGGGTGACCTCGGGCCAGGGATTGATGCGGCGCAGCGCCAGCAGGGGGGTATTGCCAATCAGATCTTCCAGTGTGGCGAAGGCCATAACGGGATCCATCCTCTGTTAACTGTTCTATACCTTGGCTAGCGGGTATGCACCCGGTCGGGCTCGCAGTGTAAGCGAGCCCGCGCAGTTGGCAAAGGGCTGCCAACGTGGTCAGATAACCCCATTCCCCGTATCGAGGAGCAAGCATGAGCAAGATCATTCATCAGGCCAACCAGCAACAATTCATCTGCGTGGTGGACGGCAAGGAGTCCAGGCTGCGTTACCGGCGGCTCGATGCCAAGACCATTGATGCCTACAGCACCTTCGTCCCGCCGGAGCTCAGGGTACAGGGCATCGCCGATCAGCTGGCACGCACCTTCTACCGTTGGACCCAGGCGGAGGGGCTCACCATAGTGCCCAGTTGCAGCTACATAGACGTCTGGCTGCGCCGCAATGCAGGTTGACGCCCAGACGCGTCAGGGTACGCAAGACGCGCAAGATCGCCAAAGCGCGCAAGAGACCCACCTGCAAGCGCAGACCGAAGCCCTGCTGCGAGCCGATGACCAGCGCATGGCCTGCTTGCACGCCGCCGCCGAGCTGGCGCTGCCCGACTGGGCGCTGGGGGCCGGCTTTATCCGCAATCTCATCTGGGATCATCTGCACTGTAAATCGGTGCCTACCCCGCTCAACGATATCGATCTTATCTATCTGGATCGCGGTGATCCGCAAGGGCTGAACGAAGCAGATCATGAGGCCTGGCTGGCCACCAGAGTGCCGGGCCAACGCTGGGAAGTCCGCAATCAGGCCCGTATGCACCAACGCCAGCGGGTTCCCCCCTTTACCAGTAGCCTGGAGGCCCTCAGCCACTGGGTGGAGGTGCCCACCTGCATCGGGGTCAGATTGCGGTCAGACGGCGCGTTCGAGTGGCTAGCCCCCTATGGCTTTGCCCACCACTGGTCGTTGCAGGTGAGCCCCAACCCGAGGTGCAAGCAGGATAGTCAGGTGTTTGTGCAACGCATCCAGGAAAAACAGTGGCAGACCCTCTGGCCTGACTTGGTGGTGAACTGGCCATAACCTGATTGCAATGTTTCGACAAGCTTGGGCACACTAGGGAAAAGCAGTTTGTAACTCAATGGGTTAAATAATGCGCGACTTCTTCTCACTCGAACGCTGGCTACCGGGCCTCGCCACCCTGCTGCAATACCAGCGGGCCTGGCTGATACCGGATGTGCGCGCTGGCCTGTCGGTCGCAGCCGTGGCGCTGCCCGTGGCCATCGCCTATGCCGAACTCGCCGGTGTGGGCCCCCTGGTCGGCCTCTACTCCTGCATCTTGCCCATGCTGGTCTACGCCCTGTTTGGCACTTCCCGCCAGCTTATCGTCGGACCGGATGCCGCCACCTGCGCCGTGATCGCCGCTGTGGTCACCCCGCTCGCCGCCGGTGATGCCACCCGCCACTGGCAACTGGTGATGACAATGACCGCCATGACAGGTTTATGGTGTCTCATTGCCAGCCGCTTCAAGCTGGGGGTACTGGCGGACTTTCTCTCCCGCCCCATCCTGATGGGGCTGCTCAACGGCGTGGCCATCACCATCATAGTGGGCCAGTTCTCCAAGATCTTCGGCTTCACCTTCAGCGATCGCAACCTCATAGAGCAGATCGCGGGCGGTGCCAGCTATATTACCCAGACCCATCTGCCGACCATGGCCATGAGCCTGACCACCTTGCTCACCCTGCTGTTGGCCAAGCGCTACAAACCGGCCTGGCCCTCCTCCATGGTGGCCATGGTGGTGACGGCAGCCCTGGTGTGGGGGCTCAATCTAGGCCAGTTCGGCATCGCTACTCTCGGTGCCATCGGCTCGGGTATGCCCATCTTCCAGTTGCCGGACTTTCCCCCGGGCCTGATGCGCGAGCTGGTGCTGCCGGCGCTCAACCTTGCCATGGTGAGCTTCGTCTCCATGATGCTCACCGCCCGCAGTTTTGCCGCCAAGAACGGCTACGAGATTGATGCGGACAAAGAATTTCGGGCTCTCGGCCTGGCCAACCTGGCGGCGGCCGCCTCCCAGGGCTTTGCCATCAGCGGGGCGGGTTCGCGCACCGCGGTCAACGACGCTAACGGCGGCAAGAGTCAGCTGGTCTCCATCATCGCCGCCGCCGCCATCGCGCTGGTCACCTTCTACCTGACGGCGCCACTGCAATACATACCCACGGCCGCCCTCGGCGTTGTGCTGGTGATGGCGTCGCTCTCGCTCACCGATTTTCGCGGCCTGTGGGCCCTGCGCTACTCCGACAGGGCCGCCTTCTGGCTGGCGCTGATCTCCTTTGTCAGCGTGCTGGCCATGGGGGTGATCCCGGGGATCACCCTCGCCGTGCTGCTGGGTCTGTTCCAGTTCCTGCGCAACGTGATGCGCCCCACCGACCAGTTGCTCGGCATGGATGACAAGGGGGTGGTACGCACCCTGAGGGACAACGAGCAGGTCAAGGCCATTCCTGGCATCCTGGTCTATCGCTTCAACTCGCCGCTCACCTACTTCAACGCCCCCTACTTCAAGCGGCGGGTGCTGGCGCTACTGGTGCAGGATCCCCACAACCCCAAATGCCTGGTGGTGGATGCGGTGGCCTCTTTCACCCATCAGGACATCAGCGTGATGAGCATGATCGGGGAGCTGCACAAGGATCTGAAACGGCGCGGCATCAAGATGGTAATGGCCGGTCGTCACGGCCAGATGAGCCAGTGGCTCAAACAGGCCGGGATCCGCGTGGGCGACGAGGGCGTCATCCTCTGCCCCGACATCTATCAGGCGCTGCGCATGACCCGCTGCTACCGGGAGCCTGTGTTCAAGGATGATGCCGTGGTGGAGAGCACCACGGACGCCATTCTCTCCCACTGGCCCCAGGATGATGCGCTGCCGGACTCAGCGCGGCTCACCCTCCCCTCTGAGCAGGAAGCAGGCGCCACCCCGGCCTGATCGGTCGCCAGACTCTCCCCGGGAGGGTCTGGCGCACGCTCCTCTCAGGGCAGGATTGCACCCTGCGGACTCTTGGTGTTAGATGCCCGTCCAGATGGCGCTGACGAGGGCCATCACCCGTATTTGGACACCCCATGCAAACTCAATCCCACGCGGGCCCGGGCACTCTCTTCTCCCTGACCTGGCCGCTGTTTATCGATCTCGCCCTGCACTTTCTGACCGGGGCCCTCAACACCTTCATGGTGGGCCACGTCTCCTATCAGGGCGTGGCGGCACTGGCGGTCGGCAACCAGGTGTTCGATCTGGCCATCACCTTGTTCAGCTTCGTCAGCATAGGCACCAGTGTGGTGATCACCCAGTATCTGGGAGCAGGCGATCGGGAAAAGGCGCGCATCGTCATCCACACCGCCATCGGCTTCAACCTGCTGGTGGGGCTGGTGGCTGCGGTCGGCGTGCTCGCTGGCGCCAGCACCATGCTCTCCCTGATGAACCTGCCCGCCCACCTGATGGGCGATGCCACTCTGTATCTGCAGATCATCGGCCTGTGCCTGCTGCCGGAGGCGGCAGCGCTCTGCCTGGCCGCCACCCTGCGCGCCCACGGCCATACCCGTCAGGCCATGTACGTGACCCTGATCGTCAACCTCATCACCTTCGTCGGCAACCTGCTGCTGCTCTACGGCTGGTTTGGCCTGCCCCAGCTGGGAGTGGCCGGGGTCGCCATCAGCACAGTGGCAGGTCGCATCGTCGGCGTGGTGCTGCTGGTGTGGCTGGTAGCGCGCAAGACCGGCATCCGCTTGCGTCTACCCGAGATTGTCCGCCCCAACAAGGTCATGCTGGACAAGGTGCTGCACATAGGCCTGCCAGCCGCGGGGGAAAACCTCTCCTGGATGTTGCAGTTCATGGTGGTCACCGCCTTCGTCGGCCTGCTCGGCGACAAGGCGCTGGCGACCCAGTCCTACTTCTTCCAGATCTGCCTGTTCATCCTGCTGTTCGGCCTCTCCATCGGCCTGGGTAACGAGATCATCATCGGCCATCTGGCGGGGGCACGCCGCTTCGAGCAGGCCTATAACCAGCTGATGAAGAGTAAGCGCCCCTGAATCAGCACCTGTTTTTACTGAGATCACCTCGGCACACTGAAACCCATCGTATCTACGTTGGGATTTCCGCTATGACCACTCAAGAACGCGTTGATTTTTGGCAGCGCCAGAT
>NZ_JAACGC010000097.1:0-11244 GCF_029237385.1 Aeromonas sp. 1HA1 | reverse complement strand
ATTAAGAATTTGCCTGGCGGCCATAGCGCCGTGGAACCACCTGATCCCATGCCGAACTCAGAAGTGAAACGCGGTAGCGCCGATGGTAGTGTGGCATTCGCCATGCGAGAGTAGGACACTGCCAGGCTTCAATTAAGCAACTACAGCGATGTGGTTGGTCGCGATACAACGTCAGGTTGTGTTGGACAGAAGATTTAGATAACGCACGCAGTGCGGTCTTTACCGGTTAGTGTGCTGATATGGCTCAGTTGGTAGAGCGCATCCTTGGTAAGGATGAGGTCCCCAGTTCGACTCTGGGTATCAGCACCAGTTTTAAGTTAGTTTTAACGCTTTTTGCCTGACGGCAATAGCGCCGTGGAACCACCTGATCCCATGCCGAACTCAGAAGTGAAACGCGGTAGCGCCGATGGTAGTGTGGCATTCGCCATGCGAGAGTAGGACACTGTCAGGCTCCTATTTAGAAGAGGCCTCCCATTCGGGAGGCCTTTTTGCATTTGTGCGTTCCAGAATCTGCCTTGGCTTTGCTCCCGGCATTTTAGTAAAAATGCTGGGCTATCAAGGGATTGCCCGTTACTCTTTAGCCGTTACTGATTAACACGTGATGCTGCCAGAGAGGTATTGATGGCTACGTTGAAGGAAATTGCACAGGAGGCGGGGGTGTCGCTCGCTACGCTATCCCGGGTACTGAACGAGGATCCCAGCCTGAGCGTCAAGGAAGAGACCAAGCAGCGGATCTTCGAGATTGCCGAACGGCTGGAGTACAAGACCAGCAGTGCTCGCAAGGGGGTTCACAAGAGCAAGCTGCACTTTCTGGTGGTCTACTCCTATCCGCAGAGTACCGAGGTCAACGATCCCTACTATCTCGCCATTCGCTATGGCATCGAGACCCAGAGTGCCCGCCTCAATATCGAGCTGACTCACCTCTACAACAGTGGTGAAGGGAGCGAGCTGACCGAGGTGGACGGCATCCTGGTGGTGGGAAGCCTCTCTGCCGAGCGTCTGGCGCAGCTGCGAACCTGCTCTAACATGCTGGTCTTTGTCGATGGCCGGGCAATGGAGGAGTTCGACTCGGTCGACGTGGATCTCGCCCTGATCAGCCAGCAAGTGGTTGATTACTTTATTGCTCAGGGGCACCAGCGTATCGGCTATATCGGCGGACAGGATGAGAATCCGGACCTGCGTGAGCTGGCTTTCCGGGATTATGGCAAGCGACTGGGCGTGGTGCAGGAGAGCGATCTCTATCGCGGCGATTTCTCCAGTGCTTCCGGCTATCGGTTGGCAAAAGAGATGCTGGCAGGGGATTGGCCCAAGGCGTTGTTTGTCGCCTCCGACTCCATTGCCATCGGCGTGCTGCGTGCCATCCACGAGAGGGGATTGGCCATTCCCCAGCAGATCGAGCTGATCAGCGTCAACGATATTCCCACTGCAAAGTTCACCTTCCCGCCGCTCTCCACGGTGCGGATCCACTCCGAATTGATGGGCTCCCAGGGAGTCAATCTGCTGGTCGAACGGCTGCGTGACGAGCGTGATATTCCCCTCCGGGTACTGGTGCCGAGTCGCCTGACCCTGCGTGGCACTACACGCTAACTTTAGTAAAATAACGTCTGTTTTAGCGGCACCATCTCGCGGTGGTGCGGCACCTTTCCTTCACCATCCGCACCGCTCTGGCCGATGGCAATCAGATTGCCAGCCAGAGCGCCACTCTGAGCTGCGACATCCAGCTAGAAAATCTGGGGGCGGCTGCCGGTGATCATCGTCTGGTCTGGTCGCTGCTGGATCAGGACAGAGAGATCGCCAGCGGCTCTCTCGATCATCTTGCCATCGACAGCAAGTGCGACTGCCGCTTCACATTGGATCTGGCCAATCCCCATCTGTGGAGTGCCGAGGATCCTTACCTCTATCAGCTGCAACTCTCCCTCTACAACGGTCAGGGCGAGCTGCTGGAAGTGATCTTGCAGCGGGTCGGGTGCGTGAAATCAGGGTCAAAGATGGCCTCTTCTACGTCAACGGCCACTACCTCAAGCTGCACGGGGTGAACCGTCATGATAACGACCACCTCAAGAGCCGCGCGGTCGGTATGGACCGTGTTGAACGCGACATCGTGCTGATGAAGCAGCACAACCTCAACTCGGTGCGCACCGCCCACTACCCGAATGACCCGTGCTTCTACGAGCTGTGCGACCAGTACGGTCTGTTCGTGATGGCGGAGACCGACGTGGAGACCCACGGTTTCGCCAACGTCGGCGCTCTCAGCCGCATTACCGACGCCCCCTTCTGGGAGCCGGTGTTCGTGGATCGCATCGAGCGCCAAGTGCACGCCCATAAGAACCACCCCTCCATCATCATCTGGTCGCTGGGCAACGAGTCCGGCATCAGAGCCATGTACCAACGCTGCAAGGCGATCGGCCCGACCCGGCTGCCCATCGCCCGTGGCAACCTCAAGCCCGGTATCTGCCACTCCATCGGTGATTCTCTCACCTACCGCTTGCAGGAGGGGGCCAGCCCGGCCACCTCATTGTTCGAGGGGCAGCGTCGTTACTTCGACGTTCACTACTACCTGGAAGGGGCAGAGACGGTGGAGTGGGCTGCCAAGAACGAGCTGCAGGTCGAGCAGGGCTACGACGACACCACAGACCGCGAGTGGCTGGTTGGCGAGGTGCGTGAGTGCATGTTGCTCTGCGCCGAGACCCCGGACGAGAACCAGGGCGTGCTGTTGCAGCCCCGTGTGCCGATGGCGTCAGCTATTCCACCCGATCGTCAACATCAACCTATCGCAGGCCCCTGATATCAAACGTTGATGAACAATTTACCAACGCTCAACGTTGCGCCTCTCTGTTATCGGGGTAAGCTCGTGGTTCGTTTCAACGGGGGGTGCCAGACACCTCCTGTTGTGTTTTTTGTCCTCCCCGTTCCTGACTTCCGCCACGGAGGCAGGATGCCCTCTGACGGAGACTCCCCGTGCGTCTGGATCCCTTTACTTCTGTGCTGATTGCGGTGGTCGCCCTGGCCTCCTTTTTTCCCTGCGAGGGGCAGGTGGCCGTCTGGTTTGGTCTGCTGACCAAGCTGGCGGTGGCGCTCTTGTTTTTCATGCACGGCGCCAAGCTGTCGCGCCAGAACCTGCTGGCGGGGCTGGGCCACTGGCGGCTGCATCTGGTGGTGATGCTCAGTACCTTTGTGCTGTTTCCGCTGCTCGGGTTGCTGCTCACTCCGCTGGTGCCCCAGTGGCTGAGCCCCGCTATCTACCTTGGCTTCCTCTACCTCTGTGCCCTGCCTGCCACCGTGCAGTCGGCTATCGCCTTCACCTCGATGGCAGGGGGGAATGTGTCGGCGGCGGTATGCAGCGCCTCGGCCTCAAGCATCCTCGGCATCTTCCTCTCGCCGCTGCTGGTGGGGATGATGATCCATGTGCAGGGTGAGGGGATCGACACCTGGCACTCCATTCAGGCCATCATGATGCAGCTGATGCTGCCGTTTGTGGTGGGCCATTTGTCGCGCCCGCTCATCGGCGGCTGGGTCGACAGCCATCGTCCGCTGATTGGCAAGCTGGATCAGAGCTCCATCCTGCTGGTGGTCTATGTTGCCTTCAGCGAGGCGGTGGTGCAGGGGATTTGGCACAAAGTAGGCTGGTACGATCTGGCCAGTATCGTGCTGCTCAGCTGCGTCTTGCTGGCGCTGGTGCTCTGCTGGAATGTCTGGATCAGCCGCCGGCTCGGGTTCGACAAGGCGGACGAGATCACCATCGTCTTCTGCGGCTCCAAGAAGAGTCTGGCCAACGGGGTGCCGATGGCCAACGTCATGTTCCCGGCTGCCAGCGTCGGCGTCATGGTGTTGCCGCTGATGATCTTCCACCAGATCCAGCTGATGGTCTGCGCCGTGCTGGCCCGCCGCTACCACGCGCAGGGGAGTTGATACACTCGCCGTTTTTGCAGCCATAACCAGAGGGAGGCCAGTTGGCCTCCCTCTTTTCATCTGCTTGCCGACGCGCGAGCTAGCGCTTACGCCAGACGGTCAGTTGCGCCACCGTATGCTGGTATTTGCGGGCTGTCTCGCGGATGACGAAGGGGACATCCCGGGGCGGGCAGAGCTCCTCGAACTCTGCCGCGAGCAGCCGTTGCAGCGCTTGATAGGTGCTGAGGGCCTCGCCATTTTCACGGATGCCGCCGAGCCAGTTGGCCTTGGGGGTGTAGTCGGCCAGCCAGGTGTAAGGGCTGGTGAGTACCAGCAGGCCGCCGCTGCGCAGCCGGGGGGCTATGTCGCGCAGGAAGCGGGCCGGTTCGCGCAGCCGGTCGATCAGGTTGGCGGCGAGCACCAGATCGTAGTGGTCGTACTTGGGTTTGAGGTTGCAGGCATCCCCCTGACTGAAGTGGATGCGTTCGATCTCGCTCGCCCCCAGGCCATGGCTCGACAGGCGCGCCTCGCAATACTCCACCAGTTCGCCCTCCAGTGGTACCGCATAGCGGAAGCTGTCCTGGCTGGCGAGGGTGAGTGCCACGTCGATGAAGCGGGCCGAGTAGTCCACCCCGTCTACATGCTGGAAGTGGCGGGCCAGTTCGAAGCTGGCGCGGCCGGTGGCGCAGCCGATATCCAGCGCCCGCTGGTGGTTGCCGCACAGCTCACTGGCAAGATCGGCCAGGGTTTTGGCGTAGTTGGCGACCCCGAAGTGGGGCGGGCCGTACTGGAAGTCGAGGTATTGTGCTACGAGCGTGTCGGTTTCATAAGGATTCACTATGACGGATTCCTGATAACGTGAGACCAGATAGCGGAAGCCCGCATGCTGGAAGAAGTGGCGGCGAAAGGCATAACGGGACGATTTGAGCGCTTCGTTGCCTGTGCTGATCCAGCTACCGCCCTTGATGAGAGTGTGTTTGCCATCAAAGGTCGGGGTGGAGAAGTCGTCGTAGAGCGGGTGGATGTGAAAGCCGTCGAAGCCATCGATGGCGGTGCTGGTCCACTGCCAGACGTTGCCTACCAGATCGAAGAAGTCACCCTGTGGCCAGGTATCTACCGCACAGGGGGAGGCAAAGCGGGCCAGATTGATATTGCCGGGCGCATCGATCCAGTCCGGCTGATCCCCCGCCAGCTGATTGCGCAGCAGGGCCCACTCCCCCTCGCTCGGCAGCTGGATGGGCAGTCCGCTCTGGGCCGCTTTCCAGCGACAGAAGGCGGCGGCTTCCAGCTGATTGACCTCGGCGGGCCAATCCCAGGGCATGGCCACCCGCTCCGTCATCAGCCGCAGTTGCAGTTGCTCGGGCTCGGCCGGATCGCCGACCCAGAAGGTGGGCATACGTGCTTTGGCATACTGGTACCAGCCCCAACCTTCCTCATCCCACCACTGCTGCTGGTCATAACCCCCTGCCTGCACGAACGCGAAATACTCGGCATTGCTGACCAGCATGCGGCTGGCCTTGAAGGGGGGGATTTCTAGGTGGCGCTCACCATATTCATTGTCCCAACCATAGGTGGCATCTTGCTTGCCGAGGCGCACATGACCTCCTGCCACGGGTATCAGGCTGTTGGCAGGCACGTCCGCCATCTGATGGCGTCCCCGGGGGCAGGCGGGCCAATAGGGGCGGGGTCGTACCCAGGCCAGTGGCAGCTGGCGGATCAGCACGCTGGAAGTTTCGAGGTGGATACGCTCGTGCTCTATCCCCATCAAGATGACCCAGGCCGGGCTCTGCCAGTCGATGGGCAGGCTTAGCGGCATACGATGAATGAAGTCAATGACACGGGCACGCACCTTGGCACGGTAGCTTCTTAGCTCGGCGACTTTGGGCCAGTCGTAGTGGGTCTCGTCCAGATCGTCCCAGCTCATCTCGTCCACCCCGATGGCGACCATGGCCTCGATACGTGCATCAATACGACAGTCAATGAGTCGCGCGGCCAGCAGCTTGTTGATGCAGAAGGCGGCGGTGTGGCCGTAATAAAAGATGAGTGGATGGCGCAGCGGGATCGCCTTGTTGAACCAGGCGCGCTCGTCAGCCAGACAATCGAACAGCGAGTCATAGAGATCGAAGGTCTGGCAGAAGTAGCTGAGCAGTTCACGGCGCTTCTGCTCGGGATCGCTGCCGGTCAGCAGCGGAGTGCGAGTCGGCTCAGGCAGGCCGAGGTCGGTAGAAAACTGGGTGCTGACGTGGGGCACGCTGTGACTCCTTGCTGGCAGTGAAAACTGACAAGACAGTGGTAAATACATTACCGCGATGGAGAGCTCTATACGCACAAGGTATGACTATTGGCTCAACCGGTCGGTGAGGCAACTAACAATTTTATGGTCATCAGCTTGGCAGGCCCCGCATGCGAGCCACACATCGACGGGTATTTGTCTCTGTCGATATGGTTAACTTTACCAAGGAGTGGCCTGAATGACTCCTTTTATGTTTGTGCCAATAAATGAAGTTCTATAAAATAGATAAAAATCATTGGCTTATATTGTTGCACGATGTTTTCCCACGTTTGGGTTCTAAAAGGGCTTTGTGTGCCAGGCCACAATCAGGATAGAGGTGATGACATTGATAATTGAAATGATATTGGCCGTCGGACTGAGTGGCTGCAGTTGGCTGGATGAGGCCAAGGTGACAGGGAAAGGGGCCGTTATCGAGCAGCATCAGCCCATGGACAAGCAGGTGACCCGGGTATTGGCGGGGGTGCCAGCCAATATTCATCTGGTGGTGGGGGAAGCGAGCGGTATTCATATCAAGGGACAGGAGAACCTGCTGCCCTATCTGGTGCTGACCGAGCGGGGCGACAAGCTGGAGATCGAGGTCAAGGAGGGCTATCGACTCGAACCGACCGAGCCGCTGGACCTCACTATCACCTTGCCCCAACTCCATGAACTGGCACTGACGGATTCTGGCAGCGGCGACCTGCAAGGTTTCAAGGGTGACAAGCTGGTATTGTCGGTGGCCGGCAGCGGCGACATAGTCGCCAGCAAGCTCGCGCTGAACAGGTTGGAAGGCAATATCTCGGGGTCCGGCAATCTGGATCTGGGTGATGGCTCGGCCACCGCCATGAAGCTGAACATCGCCGGTTCCGGGGATGTGCAGGGGGCCAATCTCAAGGGTGAGAAGGTTGAGGTCAATATAGCGGGCAGCGGGAATGTGGAGGTGCGGGCCCGGGAGCGGCTCAAGGTCGGCATCGCCGGATCCGGTTCGGTCAGCTACTGGGGTGATCCCACGCTGGAGAGCAAGATCGCGGGCTCGGGTGACGTGACCCGCCAGGGCAGTTGAAGCCGCTGGCCTCAAGCCAATCATCGAACGTAGAAAAGAGACAGGCCCGTGGCGGGCCTGTCTCGATCAGAGATAGCGGGCGTGAAAGCGCAGGTGCGCCTCGATAAAGCTCGCCACGAAGTAGTAGCTGTGGTCATAGCCGGCATGACGGTTGAGCTCCAGCGGCCAACCCTTGCTGGCAGCGGCTTCTGCCAGCGCATCGATGTGCAGCTGCTCGGCCAGGAAGGGGTCGTCCAGCCCCACATCCACCAGGGTTGGCAGTGGCGTGACTGGCTGGTGGCGCAGCAGCTGGCAGGCGTCCCACTCCTGCCATAGCAGCGGATTTTGGCCGAGATAGGCACCGAGTGCCTTCTGGCCCCAGGCGCAGCGGCTCGGGTGGCTGATGGGGCTGAACGCCGAGACCGAACGATAGCGACCCGGCTCCCGCAATGCGGCGATCAGTGCGCCGTGACCACCCATGGAGTGGCCGCTGATGGCGCGCCGGGTCGAGACCGGGAAGTGGGTCTCGATGAGTTCGGGCAGTGCGCGGGTGACGTAGTCATACATCTGGTAGTGATCGCGCCAGGGGCTCTGGCTGGCGTTGACATAAAAACCGGCGCCCATGCCGAGATCGTAAGCGGGATCGTCCGGGATCCCTTCGCCGCGCGGGCTGGTGTCCGGCGTCACCAGGGCTATGCCCAGCTCGGCGGCGATGCGGTGTGCCCCCGCCTTCTGCATGAAGTTTTCATCGGTGCAGGTGAGGCCGCTGAGCCAGTAGAGCACGGGCACCTTCTGGCCGGTGAGGGCCTGGGGCGGCAGATAGATAGAAAAATTCATCTCGCAGCCGAGCAGGCCGGCACTGTGGCGATAGCGCTTGTGCCAGCCGCCGAAGCTCTTGTTGCTGCTGATAATCTCCAGATTCATCGAAGGACTCCTGCACCCCGCCCACGAAGGTGGGCGGGGTGATCATGCTCAGTAGTGGATGACGGTGCGGATGCTCTTGCCTTCGTGCATCAGATCGAAGGCGTCGTTGATCTGCTCCAGTGGCATGGTGTGGGTGATGAAGTCATCGAGGCGAAACTCACCCTGCATGTAGCGCTGCACATAGCTCGGCAGTTCGCTGCGACCACGCACCCCGCCAAAGGCGCTGCCGCGCCAGACCCGGCCCGTGACCAGCTGGAACGGACGGGTGCTGATCTCCTGACCGGCACCGGCCACACCTATGATGATCGACTCGCCCCAGCCCTTGTGGCAGCACTCCAGCGCCGCCCGCATCACCTTGACGTTGCCGATGCACTCGAACGAGAAGGCGACGCCGCCATCGGTCAGCTCGACGATCACCTCCTGAATCGGTTTGTCGTAATCGTTCGGGTTGATGCAGTCGGTAGCGCCCAGTTTGCGGGCCAGTTCAAACTTGCTCTCGTTGATATCGATGGCGATGATCCGGCCAGCCTTGGCCAGACGGGCACCGATCACCGCCGAGAGGCCTATGCCCCCCAGCCCGAAGATGGCGACGCTCTCACCCTCTTTCACCTTGGCGGTGTTCATCACGGCGCCGATGCCGGTGGTGACGCCGCAGCCGAGCAAGCAGACCTCTTCCAGCGGGGCGGCCGGGTCCACCTTGGCGATGGAGATCTCGGGCAGTACCGTGTATTCGCTGAAGGTGGAGGTGCCCATGTAGTGATAGATGGGCTGGCCATCTTTCGAGAAGCGGGTGGTGCCGTCCGGCATCAGTCCCTTGCCCTGGGTGGCGCGGATCTTCTGGCACAGGTTGGTCTTGCCGGATTTGCAGAATTTGCACTCGCCGCACTCGGGGGTGTAGAGCGGGATCACGTGATCGCCGACCTTGACGCTGGTCACCCCTTCGCCGATGGACTCGACGATGCCACCCCCCTCGTGGCCAAGGATGCAGGGGAAGACCCCTTCCGGATCCTCACCAGACAGCGTGAAGGCATCGGTGTGGCAGACGCCGGTGGCGACGATGCGTACCCTCACCTCACCAGCCTGGGGCGGCATGACCTCCACTTCTTCGATGGAGAGGGGCTGGCCCGGTCCCCAGGCGATGGCGGCTTTACACTTGATGCTTTGAACCTGTGCCATGAATGACATCCTTCTTATTGCGGTAGGTGAACAGAGATGAACTCAGGTATGCAGTGTAGTTTCCCTTCTATTTGGTGATAATAAGGCTAAATATCAAATCACTTTTACACACAGGTAATAATGCTCGGCTGGGAAGGGATCTGTGAATTTGTCAGCGTAGCGGAGCAGGGGGGCTTTACTCCGGCGGCGCGCAAGCTGGGGGTGTCGGTGGCCCAGGTCAGCCGTCAGGTGGCACAGCTGGAAGACAGGCTGCAGGCCAAGCTGCTGCTGCGCACCACCCGTCAGGTGCGGCTCACCGAGCTTGGCGAAATCTATTACCGCCACTGCCGTCAGCTGCTGGACAACCTCTATGAAGCCGAGCTGGCGGTGGGACGCCATCAGGCGGTGCCGCAAGGGTCGTTGCGCATCACGGCGCCTGTCTCCTACGGCGAGAGCCGCATCGCCCCGCTGGTGAACGACTTCATGGTGCGTTTCCCCCAGCTGGAGGTGATCCTCAACCTCACCAATCAGCTGCTGGATCTGGTGCACGAAGGCTACGATCTGGCGATCCGGCTCGGCCATCTCAAAGATTCGACGCTGGTGGCGCGCAAGCTGGCGCAGCGGGTGCCCTATGTCTGCGCCTCACCGGCCTACACCGCCTGCCACGGCATCCCCAACAGCCTCTCCGAGCTGGCCCGCCACCGCTGTCTGGTGGGCAACAGTGACGAGTGGTACTTCACCCTGGACGCTCACCCCCACAGCGTGCGGGTGCACGGCCTGCTGCAGTGCAACAGCGGTCACGCCCTGCTGGATGCGGCGCTCAAGGGAATAGGCATTATCCAGCTGCCGGATTACTACGTGAGTGACCATCTGGCGCGGGGGGAGCTTATCGAGCTGCTGCCCGAGCTGCGGGCGCCGGCGGAGGGGATCTGGGCCCTCTATCCCCACAACCGCCACCTCTCCCCCAAAGTGCGGCTGCTGGTGGACTATCTGGCCGAGCGGCTGAGTGCTCCCCATCAACTTGCACTGGTGAGGCCGGTTGGTTGACAGGCATGCCTGTACTGGCTGTTTTTTTGTTTCAAATGAGCCTCTTCTGGTGTAGCCTGTCAACTGAATTAGACCCGTTCAGACGTGGTCTTTTTTCTTCTTCTTGCTAAAGGGCTGATAATAATGAAAGGCACGGTAATTAACTTTAATGAAACAGATCGCACTGGTTTGATTTCCGGGGATGACGACTAATGAAAATTACACACACACTACCCGCTCTTACTCTGATTTTTTTACAGGCCTGTTCAACCGCGCCTTTAGAGGCACTCCACGACAAACTTAAACAGGTTAATCAGTCGATAGCAGTATCACGATTGGCTGATGATGCTGCTAGAAAGTTAAAGAGTGACAAGTTGTTATGTGTCTCTAATCAGAGAATTCCTTCCGAGGATCTTAAGGATTGGAGTAAAGCGTCACCATCGGATGTGCAAAGAGCTGCTGAGAGTGGTGACCCTAGTGCTCAGACCGCCATGGCGGCTATCCTTCGCGAAGGAAAGATCGTACCTCGTGATGATAGAAAAGTGTATATATGGGGGGCTTTGGCTGTTGCGAACGGAGATCCAAGCGGACAAATATTTTGCAATGATGCTCGATCTTACTTAAGCAGAGCAGAATGGAATTGGGTGCAGGCAGTATTACCATCTTATTTACATAAATATGCTTCAAATGCTAACGGATGATTGATTTAGCAATAATTGCGCATAAGGGGGCGTTACGTTAAATCGGACGCCCTTTTTGGAGCCTGTAAATAATTCTGTGTAACTGCCCACTCCATTACAGGTGACCGTTCAGGCGATCACCGAATTCGATAATAAAACGATTTAGGGCAAGCTTCCAATTCTGGATCGGCATGGTCCATTTCTTGGCGGCCTGCTGTATCGCGAGAAACGCCACTTTTAGCGCCGAGTCGTCGGTC
>NZ_JAACGC010000096.1:0-11351 GCF_029237385.1 Aeromonas sp. 1HA1 | reverse complement strand
ATCGGCCGCACGATGAAGAGCAAAAGTTAGCATGATCGTTACCATGTTCGGGAGTCACATAGGAGATCAGATCCTGGAAATCGGGAAAAGTGCCAATCAGTTCACAATATTTGTGTATAAGAGTCAGTCATTGAGCTGGCGATAGAGGATTTGTGTGAGCTCCTGCATCTTGGTCTCAAAGGCGATGCCATCATCTTCAATATCTGCAGCCCCCACATAGCGGCCCGGGGTCAGCACGTAGTCGTTGGCTTTCATCTCTTCGAGTGTCGCGACCTTGCAGAAACCGGCTTGGTCTTGATACTGCTCGACAGAGATTTCTTTCGCCTCGAGTCGACGCGTGAGTTCGTCTGCGTCGCTGCGCCAAGCGTGGAAGGTATCGGCGATGGTGGCGATATCGCTCGTCGTCAGCTCTTTCTGGGTGCGGCTGATCATGGTGCCGAGATTACGGGCATCGATAAACAGGGTCTCACCACGGCGATCGCGGTAGCCATATTTGAGGCTGGCCTGCTTGCTCTTGCTGATAAACCACAGGCAGACCGGGATCTGGGTGGTGTAGAACAGCTGTCCCGGCAGGGCGATCATGCATTCGATGCGGTCATCTTCAATCAGCTTTTGGCGGATCTCTCCTTCACCGCTGCTGTTCGAACTCATCGAGCCGTTGGCCAGCACAAAACCAGCGATGCCATCCTCGGAGAGCTTGGAGAGCATATGGAGTATCCAGCCGTAGTTGGCATTGCCGGTGGGCGGGGTACGGAAACCGGCAAAGCGCGGGTCGTTTGTGAGCTCCGCCTCATTGCGCCAGTCTTTTAAGTTAAACGGCGGGTTGGCCATGATGAAGTCGGCTTTGAGATCCGGGTGCTGGTCAGCAAAGAAGGTATCTGCCGGGCGCTCCCCCAGATTGCCGGAGAGGCCGCGCACCGCCAGGTTCATCTTGGCCAGCTTGTAGGTGGTGCTGGTCAGCTCCTGACCGTAGATGGCGATATCCTGGCTCTTGCCCTGATGGCTTTGCACAAACTTGAGGGACTGAACGAACATGCCGCCCGAGCCACAGCAGGGGTCATAGATCTTGCCCTGGTAGGGTTCAAGCATCTCGGCCAGCAGGGTGACCACTGCTTTGGGGGTATAGAACTCGCCACCACCCTTGCCTTCACTGGCGGCAAACTTGCCGAGAAAGTATTCGTAGACCCGGCCCACCAAATCTTCTTCGGTTAGGTCGCATTCACTCGCCAGTGTGTCAAGTTGGTGGATCTCATCAATTAGAGAGGAGAGTTTTTTTACCTCCAATCCTAACCGGGAGAAGTAGTTATCGGGCAGGGCATTGGCCAGCGAGACGTTGCACTTTTCGATGGTCGAGAGGGCCGTATCGATAATAACGGCGATATCGTCCTGCTTTGAACGAGGTTGAATGTAGGACCAGCGGGCCTCTTCGGGCAGGAAGAACACGTTGTCTTGCTGGTAGAACACATCCATATCGACAAATGCTTCCTGGCCGCTGGCGATCAGCTGCTTGCGCTTGGCTTCGAACTTGTCGCTGATAAATTTGAGGAACACCAAGCTCAGCACCACGTGCTTGTATTCGGAGGATTCCACGCTGCCACGCAGCTGGTTGGCGGTATCCCAGAGGGTTTCTTCAAAGCCTTTGCTGGCTTTCTTGGCGGGTGCTTTTTTGGGGGCGGTGGCCATGTATCTGTGTTCTCTTATTCTTCTGAAAAATAATCGGTGTCCAGCGCCTTGATGGCGAAGACCTGACGGGTGGAAACACCCACGTTGTGTTCAAGGTTCCTGCCCGATCAGCGATTGCCGGGCATCATCGATATTCTTGAAGGCTTGTTCAATATGAAGGGCCTCCGTTAACGCATGAAGGCAAATGCCAGCCAGGGTAGGCACTTGCCGCTAATGAGTTGAGTTGGCGGCCATTCTACCGTCTTGCTCGGGTCTCATAAACCGTTATGGATGCTTTTGAGGCGATATGGGGGTGATCTACTTCTTTGCTCACAGCCCTTGGCTCTGTGTGGCCTTAGCCGATCAGGTTATCCAGGATCTGGTCTGCTTCCTTCCAGCCTTTGCGCTCGCTACCCATCAAATACCGGAGCGTTTGCTTGGCCTCTTCCCGGGTTCGTGGCCGCAGTTCTGCCAACAAGCCAAAGACAAACCACTCTCGGGCATTCGACGCCATGCTGTTCTCGTAATTGCCGCTGCTATCAGAGGCCCGGCGCAGTCGGTAGAGGTCATTCCAGTAGGCCAGCTCGTGCAGGCAGTCACTCAGGGTATGCGGCATCAGCTCAGGCAGGGCCTTGAACCGCTCGGCCACCAGCTCTGGTGGATAATCCCATTTCACTTGTTCAAGGGTGCGCAGGGCCTCCAGGCAAAATGCCTCTGCCTGAGTATCATTCCACAAAGCATCCCCGAACCGCTTCATGGCCTCTGCTTCATTGGCTCGCCGCTCCATAGTCTGGTCGGCAAGATCATCAAGATTGGCAAAGCCGATACTGCCAAGGCCAGCCATGACATTCCCGGCACGGACCACCAGCCATTTACCGTATCGCATCTCCAGTTCATCGAGTGGGGTGGTGATCCGCTCTGCAGCTTCCCGAGCTTGCGCAATACGGCCGGGGTCGCCGGTTTCTATCACCTGGCGTAACCAGATCAGGGCATCAATCTCTTTGTCACCGGTCACCACCTGCTGGGGCGGTAGTTCTTGAGCCGCTGGCAGGGTCTCTGCGCTCATCTGCAGCGCTGGCAAGGTGAACATGCCCCGATGCTTAGGGTTATCGGTAAAAAGCCCTGAGCGGCTGATAGTGGCCTTCACGGTGCCCAAGGAGAGGCCCGTCAGCACAGCCACCTCTTTGAGTGAATGACGGCGGCGCAGGTTGATCACCTCTGCTCGTTGTTGATTGGTCAATCTCAATGAAACCCCCGGTTGCAATTTACAAAGCATTCACATCAAGTGCTTTCGTGATGGCGTACACCCCCTGTGAAAAAGTTTATGGCGTTATATCCCTACCCACTCTACCCAGGCTACATCCCTTGATATGACTGGCTTTGAGCGGGTAGGGTTTAAAATTCAGACCCTACCCAGACCCTACCTATAGCCCTACACCCTACACAAAACCCCATCCCAAAAAACACAAGATAATAACATTTCACTGCTCATAGAACTGGGTAGGGATAAAGCAAAAAGGTAGGGTTTGGGTAGGGTTTAAAAATAATAACCCTACCTACCTCTATCCCTTGTGTAGCAAGGCTTTCAGCGTGTTGGGTAGGGTGGGTAGGGTTTGTTGGCAAAAGTCCTACGTATGAGTCAACTAGGGGCCACCAGTGGTAGCCCTCATTCTCTTTTGGCTAGCCTCACTCACCCTGAACCGACACCGCCTGGGGCATGAACACCTCGGCAGCGCAGCCTGATAACTGACATAGAGGCCATCTACTTCAAAACTGTGATCTCGATCGGCCACTTGTACTCCATATATCAAAAAAACGGTGGGAACAGTGGGAACAGTGGGAACAACGCCCGCCAGCCCTTGCTATGACTGGGTTTCGTTGTTCCCACTGAGCGATAAATAGGGTGGGAACAGGTGGGAACAACCTTTATGGCTCGCTTTTTTGTTCCCACTGTTCCCATTTTGTTCCCACCAAATAGAGAGCTAGGTGGGAACAGCTCTAACCCTTGATACATAAGGCTTACAGGCTCATTGAATAGCCTTGTTCCCACTGTTCCCATCATTTTTGTTTGTTCTTTCACGTGCGCGCCTGAGGCAAAAAGATAAAAGGCCACACTCGGTGGCCCTCTGCTTCCTTCTGGCTAGCGTTACTCGTCCTCTTGCCCCTCTGCCTCCTCAGCCAAAGCGCGCTCGGTCAGCAGGTACACCCACACAGAACCGCTCATGCCCGGTAACCTAGCCTTGCGCTGTAGCCGCTTCTTGTCTTTACCTGTCAGCAGATAGCCCGCCTCAAGGCAAAGGAATGCCGCACGTTTAGGGTCTCGCCCTTTGGTTATTTCCAACCAGCCAGGGGGCAGAATATAAAAGCTCACCCCTTCGGGTTCGACCCTGCGAAACCCCACCATATTGACCGGGCGGTGGTTGGGATCAAACCAGTCAGCAAAGCGCGAATATTGGTAGGCACTGATGAACGCACGTATTTGCACCAGCGTTGCCTCATCCTCCTTGTTGCCCAGGTGCCCCCGTTCTGCCAGCCACGCTTTGAGGCAAACTCTTACCGCTCGAACAGCTTCGCCTTCCGGCCAGCCAGTCACGCCCAATTTGGTAGCCAGTTCGCCTGCAGCCGCGACCAGTGCAAAGCGGTTGATCGCCCGGCCCACCTGATTCCCAGCCCCCTTGGGGGTCAGCTCGTCAGCTAGTCGTTTCACATCTGCCCGCAACTGCAGGCCATGGCTCGTCATATCGGTGGCAATGTGCTCGATAAAAGCACGAAAAGCGGTACCGTTATGCTTATCTGAGTTGGCTTTCAGGGTGTCTGCAAAGGTGCGCCCATTCTCAAGGCCATGTAGCCACTCAAAGGCGCCATGGTGACCGGTATCACTGGGGATTTGGATAGTCCGCACCTCCATCCCGGCCTGGGTACTCTTCCCGGCACTGGCGGCATGGTCCTCAAGGCTCAGCTCACCCGTGGACAGGAACAGCAACCGCCAGGCCTTACGCTCTCTGAGCTCGCCATCCTGTTTACTGCGGCCCTTGCCTTGTCCGTTGGCCAGCATGTAGGCAGTCTGACCAGCCTCCCGCCCGTCAAGCTCGCCCAGTTCATCCAGGCAGAGCAGGGCATCATTGCGGCGGCTGGCAATCCCCTCGATCGCGTTACCGGTGGCCCGCCATGTCTGGCCATAGCGATCTGGGTGGCCATAAACACTGGCTGCCGCTTTCATCACCGTGGTCTTGCCGTCGGTACTCTCGCCCTTGAGGTGAAAACCACCGCCTTCCATGCCGATCAGTGAGAGTAGGGGCGCAGCAAAGGCCAGTGATAGCGCAAAGCAGAGGCGGGAGTTACCCACTGCCAGTGCGGCAACCCCCTGTTGCCAGTCGGCCAGGGTGCCGTGCTCGGTGAAGTCGTTGGTTGCGTATCCTGCGGTCTGCAGGATCACCCCCTTGGCATCTGGGCCAATGGCCCCTTGAGGCAGTACATAGGCTTGACCATGCCAGCCGGTACGCTCGACACAGGTAATTCGCTTCTCTGGGCGACAGGCCATCAAGTAGGCGGCTAGTCTGCGCTTGCTCCCCAGCTCGATGAAAGGCAGTCCCGCATCCAGCAGAGCCGCAAAGACCTCTTCACCATTACGCGGTACCAGTGAACGTACCGGCATGGCCCAGTGGCGCACGCGTCCTGCGCTGTCATGCCACTCCAGCAAGCGGCCATAGCCTCGGCCATGTTCATCAGCGGTCTCTGCCAGCACGCGCACAGGGCTTGATATGGGCACCAGCTCTCGACGGGCCTCATCACCTCGACCGACCAGCTCCCAGGCACAGAGGCGATCACCCTGGATCTCAAATCCCTTCGGCAGGCCATTTTTCCCAAGCGCGTCGTCATCACGCATCGGGTGAAGCGGCACCACGCTCATTTGCCAGGGTGCCTCGTGCTGGTTGGCTTCTGCGCTGAGGCTTTGCTCTAGCGCCACTACCTCCACCAGTTGCCACTGCGTGGCATTCTGGCCCTGATGGCCTTGGTATAGCTCAGCGTTAGGGGCCTGCTTCTGCAACTCCAGGATCAGGCGTTTGGCTTTCTCGGTCGCCAGGTTGCCGACTTGGTGAACGATGATCTTTCGGGTGGCATCGCTGTCGGCAATTTTGTAGAGCTTGGTGATCTCTCCCAGTTGACCAGGACTGACATGAAGCGTCTGCTCAGGCTCCACCTCTGGGTCTATCGGGTTGTCTGCCATGAGCGCGTCGTTGTGCGCTCGCTGCAGAGTGGCTCTGATATTGGCATCACGGTTGGCCTGCTCTCCGGTGTGGATCACGATGACCCCCTGATCTTGCAAGTCAGCAAACTTGAGAAAGGAGTTTGCCACCGAAGCCGTGGCAGGAGCCTTACGGGAGGGGGTGCTTACAGCTCCTAGGTGTGTAGTGGTCATTGCGTCGCCATCCCGTTGTACTCGCTCGCCAGCTCTGCCATCGGGTCTTTGCCCTCATTGAGCATCTGCCGCACATCAGCGCAGAAGGCGCAGTTCATCTGGTCCATCACTAGCGTCCCCAGTGCGGTGAGTGTCCCGTTAACCACCATATGACGCAGCATCAGCAGGGCATCAGCCAGCCCCTGCTTGGCTCCGGCATGTTCAAGGTGAGCAGCCACGATGTTGTTGTGAATGGCCAGTATCTGCGTGCCCAAGGTCAGAGGGAGGCGTACATCAAGGTGGGTAAACTCAGTGCCCCGGGTAGCCAGGTAGGCTTGGGCGAGCTGCTCCACCAGCTTGTTGATATCAGTCATGGCAACCCCCTGTTGCATTGCTCGCACCCTGCTGCTTATGGGCCTTGGTTACCCGCTTGAACAACTCCCGCAGAACCAAAGGGCGCAGTGGATAGCGCGATAGTTCACGCCACATACGGCTATTAAGGGCGGTGATCAGTTGATTACTCATGGCTTGTCTCTCCCTGCAAAACGGCAACCAGCTCATTAAACGACCGGTCATCTAAACCGGCTTTGAGCGCTCGAGCCTCTTTGGCGGTGACAGCCACCGCGGCCCCATGGGTCTGCTGAATAAACAGGCCTCTCTCTTTGCTTGTGGCGAAGGCACTCAGGCTGCCTTGCTGTGAACGCTTTCCGGTTCTGGAATGGGTGGGGCCGATGTAGATCGGGGGATTGCTGCCGTTAGCCCATGCAAAGTAGGTCATGACAGCACCTCCTGGCAGAGGGTGGCTTCAATGCGCAGGGCATCGAGCAATGCGCCAAATTGCGCCCGCTCTTGGCAACAGAGGTCGGTTTGCTCGAGGGTGTCGGCGAATTGTTCAATCAGGATGTTTAAATGGGAGGGTGGGGTCATGTGGTGGTTCCCCCGATGGGGATACGCGACACAAACACCAGAGGGAGGTCAGCATGATTGGCTCGGGCTAGCGCCTCGGAGGTGGCAATGGTGCGGATATAGCGAAGGACAGCCAGGCGACGAACGCCATGGGTGATCAGGAAGGTGAATGTTTTGAATACAACTGGGGTGGGGATAGTAGCCATGATGGCAGCCTCCAAGGTTGATAGATTGTCACTACCAACCCGAGGTTCCAATCTCATGGTGGTAGCCCGAGCGGAGTTGGAACTATCGGCAACCTTGGAAACCGACCAGCCTTGCGGCTGCCCCGCCCGAGCCACCATAACGCTGTAGATACCGATCGCCAGGTAGGCGAGCAGCACCCAAGTAAATGGGGGTCGAGTGCCGACAAAAAACCACGCAGTGGGAGCGTGGGTCGGCTCCAAAGTTGTTCTCGGGGTTCCAATCCCGGCAACGGATTTTGCCGTTGCGTGAGGAATCGTACTCTGTTGGACGCTGTGGGACAAGAGAGGAGAGTGGATCATGCTCGGCCCTCCTGCTCAATTTTGGCCGTCAGCATCACGGCCAGGTGAGACTTGCGCTCGGCAAATGGCATCCCGGCATCAATCAGGGTCGCATTGCTGCGCTCCAAATATGCGATCTGCTCAAGCTGGTGAGAGTTCATGTGCTGGCGTACTTCCCGGCAACCACCATGCAGCTCGGACCAATGCTTGGCATCCAATCCCAGCACCAGCCGATTGAGCATGTTCAGTTCGTTGCTGTAGTGATGAGCCTTGGTCTCCTTGCCTGCATTGATGCGGGCAAGCTGCAGTGCCCGACACATCAGCCCATGGTAGTCCTTGGTCACCTCCCGCTGCGCCTGCCAGTGTGTCAACGCGGCAGCGTGTTGCTCGGGAGCCACTATGAATAAGCGACGTTCGCAGTCGATGAAGTAACGACGGGCACGGCGGCCCTCGTCGGTGCGCTCAACCATGGACAGCTCTTTGGCTACATCGAGGGTTAGGGCGTACTCCTTTTGTGGGCGACCTCGTTTGGATTTTTCCCCGGTTTCGGGGAAAAACCTGACGAAATCCACACCCTCGATGAAGCCGTATTCAGCGATGCGTTCTTGTACCCAGGTTGAGAAATCACGGCCCACCGTCAAGAAGTCATGAAGCTCCCGGGCACTGACCGTGTTCACCTGCATACCGCCTATGTCCCACTTGGTCAGCGGTAACCATTTGGCCAGTGATAGCTGGGCCTGTTGACTGAATTTGGGCAAGGCTTCGCCTTGGGCAGTGAGCCCATTTATGTTATTGGTCATGGCTCATCTCCGGGAGTTCAGGCTGATATTTACGCCACAGCTCCGCCTCTTCAGCGGTCAGGCTGGCTTTCTCTGTTTTGCAGGATTGAAGGGCATAGCCACGCTTGCTGGCCTTCTCCAGGTACAAGGCTTGGCGCTTACCGTGGTCATTTAGACAAGCGAACGGCATGCCGTATGCGCCGGTCTTGCGGATTGACGGGATCACCTCGCGGAATACCCAGCTGCTGAAACGATGGGCTAACGTGCCGGGTGTGGTGGCTTTGCGGCTACGGGCGATCAGTTTGTAGAAGCCGGATTCCGATACGGCCCCAACCTTCTGCTTTCCGCCAAGGGTGTAAGTTAAAGTGACCCCCTTTTCATCCTCATCAAGAGCCTTGATTGCCATGCGAGAATTGGTCAGTTCCAGTGCCTCGCAAATATCCTTGGCCACAAACCACGGGGCACCGTTGATATTCACAATGCGCACCTCCACGCCTTCAAAGTTGATGATGGACATATCGCCTTCGTGAGCTGTGAAACTAACCTTCTGGCTGGTGTTGGGTTGAGGGGCAGCCTCAGAAATTAATCTGCTTTTTTTGAGTTTCATTTATCAGGCTCCGTTAGGCGGCGGGAGGAAGGGGATCTGCTACCGGTGTGCGGGCGCACAGGATGACGGCGTAGTCATTGGCCAGTGGGGCAGCCTGGCGCTGCTGGCGCCAGTGGTTGATCAGGCCCACCAGCTTGTTGGCTTGCTCACGGTCTGCCAGCCAGTAGCGCTTGAAGCGAGCAGTACCGCCACCGCTGTGCTCGTGCGTAAAGAACGCATCGAGGATGCAAATATCGTGTTCGCGGCGCATCAGGCAGATGCTGTTACGCAAGTTGAGATCATGCAGACCGGCCAGGCCTGACAAGGCGCTGACCCCCTGGACTCCTTGCTCCAGCAGGTGTGTGGCGACCAGTTCATACTTGGTGATATGCTGGCCTCGCTCAAGCAGGGTCGTGCCGTTCGCGGTACGGCCTTTTTGTTTTTGCATGTCAGTCTCCTTAAGCTGCTTTGCCTTGCGCACTGATCCATTCAAGAACCTCCTCACTGCGCCACGCAGTCAAACGAGGCCCTAGCTTAATCGGCTTGGGGAACTTGCCTTGTGCGACCATCCGCCACAGCGTTGATTTACTGAATGGCAACGGGCCAACCTTATCGCCAGTAGTCACAAGCTGTGCCTCTCGAACAAATCCCTCTTTTGGTAATGCCATTTGGTGTACTCCAGAAATGAAAAAACCCGACGCTGTGGTCGGGTTTTAGGGGCTATCAATGAGTGTTAAGTCGGTGAGCTGTGTTTGAACCTCCAAATGCAAAAACCCAGCACAATGGCTGGGTTTAGATACAAAAAAGGCCCGTTCTCGAGAGAACTGGCCATGTTGGGAGAATCCTAACGTTGGTGTGATAACGAGTCAAGCAGTTGCTTAAAGTTTCACCACATATCTCTTCTCTAACCCCTATTGAAATTCACCGGACGAATATTCCCGCCCTGTTGTGATTCGTAAAAATCGGCCAGCCATTGCAGGAGCTTACGGCGGTCATCCAGATACTCAGCCCGGTGATATGCAGCCCTCACCTTGTTACGCTCAGCATGAGCAAGCTGACGCTCTATAACGTCAGGGTTGAAACCTTCCTCATTCAAAGTGGTGGACGCAAGAGCCCTGAACCCATGTGGAGTAGCAATCCCCATGTACCCCATCCGCCCCATGGCATAGCACAGGGTATTTTCACTCATAGCATTAGTCAGCTTGCGCTCACTCGGGAACAGCAGCTCACAATGCCCAGTCACCTGGCGTAGCTCCTCAAGTACGGTAAGTGCTTGTCGGGAGAGAGGTACGATATGGGGAGCTCGCATCTTCATGCGCTCGGCCGGGATCCGCCACTCGGCACGCTCGATGTCGAACTCATCCCAGCGAGCGAAACGGACCTCACCAGGGCGGGTCATCGTCAGCATCAGTAGGTGGAAGGCTAGACGGGTTGGGGGGTTCAACGGCTCAGCCGCCAAGCGCCGGTAAAATTCCGGCAGTTCAGCCCGCGGTAATGCTGGCCGGTGTTCCTGCTTGGTGGCCCTGAGCGCCCCTTTCAAATCCTGGGCCGAGTTGTAGCTGGCCCGCCCAGTCTGGATGGCATAACGCATGATTGAACTGATCCGCTGCAGTACCCGTCCAGCGGTCTCGGTGGCCCCCCTTCCCTCTACCTTGCGCAGAGCATCCAACATCATAGGGGCGGTCAACTCAGTAACCGGCACCAGCCCCAGATCAGGGAAGGCATCAACCTCCAAGGACTCTATCACCCTCTTGGCATGTCCCGGGCTCCAGCGAGCTAGCTGGCTTTGATGCCACTCTCTAGCCACTACCTCAAAACTGTGTTCGCTGGCGAGTCGGCTAGCAATCTTGCTCTGCTTACGAGCAAGACTGGGGTCGATACCCTCTGCCAACAACCTGCGAGCATCCTCTCGCTTAACTCTTGCCTCTTTCAGGGAAACCTCTGGGTAAACCCCCAACGCCAGCACCTTCTCTTTGCCACCGAAGCGGAACTTGAGGCGCCAATACTTCCCAGACGAAGTGATCAGCAAGAATAGGCCTTTTTCATCAGCCAGTTTCTGCTGCTTGCCATTGAACTTAGCTTGTCGAGCGGCGGTATCAGATAGCGGCATGGGGGTATCTCCCGTTTGAACTTGGGGTACATGGCACGCGCTGGAGGGATAAGCCACGGTTCACAGACCAGAAGTGGCGGGGGCTAGCGGCAAGTAGGGGTACTTTCTAGCCCCCTTTAGACTTCTACCCCCAGAGATCCCCCCAAATATGGAGGGATGTGGTGAGATTGTATGATACGACGAGGAACAACAAAAAACCCGCAAAGCCTTACGCTATGCGGGTTTCTGGTCTGCCGTGAGACGGCATGAATCTGTTATATGGTGCCCGGGGTCGGACTCGAACCGACACGATTATTCATCGGCGGATTTTGAAACCGATGGCAGCCCTTACAAATCAATAAGTTACTGATTTATATGGGCTGTAAAAATTCAATATCACGCTTTG
>NZ_JAACGC010000095.1:0-11590 GCF_029237385.1 Aeromonas sp. 1HA1 | reverse complement strand
GGCCGCACGATGAAGAGCAAAAGTTAGCATGATCGTTACCATGTTCGGGAGTCACATAGGAGATCAGATCCTGGAAATCGGGAAAAGTGCCAATCAGTTCACAATATTTGTGTATAAGAGTCAGGTTTAAGACAAACTGATCAAGTGATAGATCGATTGTTATTCGTAATACGTAAACGGAGGCATAAAAGAATAAACTTGATATTCCTCATGTATATGTTTTCATTGCATGAAAAAGATCATGGGTTTTACACTATGGTTGCTAATAAGACATTGTCTCACTCACATGATAAAAATAGTGAAAATACATTCCTGCATAAAATTAATGGCAAGAAAGATGTGACCATATCAATCTACATTAAAGCTTATAGTGATATTGGCTCTGTTGTTTCATATACACATGGTAAGGGGGACTTTGTAAATCCACTTACGGATGCCTTATATGAAGTGTCTCTCAGGGAGTTAATGAGCTTTTCATATCAATTCATGTTAAACCCTCAATATAGATGGAAAGGTGATCATGAGCTTAGCACGATAGCCGAAAAGGTTGGTTCAAACGATACGCTAAATGTGCAAGAGAATTCAATTTTGGCAAAAACACAGCTTTCTTTATTAGAGTGTGATCTGTCTTTGTATAAAAATTTAGTTGAGCTGGCCGTGCATCTTGACTAAATAAAGCCGGGATAACCCGGCTTTATTATCAGTTTATTTATTGTGCCGCTCATTAAGCCGCTGTACCACATCCTGTAATCCCAGCCCCTCGTTTTGCAGCAGCACGGTCAGGTGGTAGAGCAGATCGGCGGATTCGTTGATGAGCTCCTCTCGATCCTTGGCCATGGCGGCCAGCGCCACCTCAACTCCTTCTTCACCGACCTTCTGGGCGATGCGCTTGGTGCCTTTGCCGTAGAGGCTGGCGGTGTAGCTGGTGGCTGGATCGGCCCCTTTGCGAGAAGCCAGTACCTGCTCAAGTTCTGCCAGAAAACCGAGCGGCGGCAGCGGGTGGCCATTAAAGCAGGAGGTTGTCCCCTTGTGGCAGGTGGGGCCGACGGGGTTGGCGGCAATCAGCAGGGAATCCTGATCGCAGTCGGTGCTGATGGCCACGAGTTGGAGCACATTGCCCGAGCTTTCTCCCTTGGTCCAGAGCCGCTGTTTGCTGCGGCTAAAGAAGGTGACCTGACCGGTGGTCTGGGTCTTTTCCAGCGCCTCGCGGGTCATAAAGCCCTGCATCAACACCTCGCCGCTGGCGGCGTGCTGGACAATGGCGGGGATCATACCATCACACTTTTCCCAGTCGAGCCGCTCCACGAGCGGGATCTGGTTTGCAATCTCTTGATTATTCACGGATGGCGACTCCTTCGGTTTTCAGCCAGCGTTTCAATTCGGGAATGGGGATAAGGCCCTTGTGGAACACTGAGGCGGCCAGCGCCCCGTCCACATCGGCGAGGGTAAAGGCATCGCGAAAGTGCGCCATGGCACCGGCGCCGCCGGAGGCAATCAGCGGCACCTTGCAGACGCTGCGCACCAGTTTGAGCTGGTCGAGATCATAACCCTGACGCATGCCGTCCTGATTCATCACGTTCAGCACGATTTCGCCCGCGCCGCGCTTTTGCACCTCCTGCACCCAATCGAGGGTGTGCCAGGCGGTGGTGCGGGTACGGCTCTCGTCACCGGTAAACTGTTTGACCTGATAGTGGCCCGTCTCGGCATCGAAGTAGGAGTCAATGCCCACCACCACGCACTGCACGCCAAAGCGCTCGGCCAGTCGGCTGATGAGGGTTGGGTCGGCCAGCGCCGGAGAGTTGATGGAGACCTTGTCGGCGCCAAATTCGAGGATCTGGCGGGCATCTTCCACGCTTTTGATGCCACCGGCGACGCAGAAGGGGATATCGATCACCTCCGCCACCCGGCTCACCCAGCTCTTGTCCACCACCCGCGCATCGCTGGAGGCGGTGATGTCATAAAACACCAGCTCGTCAGCACCTTCCTCGGCGTAGCGGCGCGCCAGCTCGACAATGCCGCCCATCACCTCGTGGTTGCGAAACTGCACCCCCTTGACCACAACGCCATCTTTCACGTCTAGGCAGGGGATAATGCGTCTTGCCAGCATCAGTTGCCTCCTGTGGTAACGGCTGCGGGCGTTTGCCAGCAGGCGATGGCGTCACCCACCGAGAACTTGCCCTCCAGCAGGGCGCGGCCAAGGATGATCCCCTTGACGCCGGAGCCCTTGAGCGCCTCGATATCCGCGATGCCGCCAATGCCGCCGGAAGCCTGAAAAGCGACGCTCGGGTAGCGGGCGCAGAGATCCCGATAGAGCTCGACGTTGGTGCCAGCCAGGGTCCCGTCACGGCTGATGTCGGTGCAGAGCACATGTTTGAGCCCGACGGGGAGGAAGCGCTCGATCAGCGCTTCGATGGTCACCCCACTGTTCTCCTGCCAGCCTGCCACTGCGATATGGCGATTGCCCTGCTCATCGATATTGACGTCCAGCGCCAGCACTATCTGCTCGGGGCCATATTTCTCCATCCAGCTGGCCACCAGATCCGGGGATTTGACGGCGGTGGAGCCGATCACCACCCGGCTGGCACCGGCGGCCAGCAGATCTGCCACATCCTGCTCCGTGCGCACGCCGCCGCCAACCTGCACCGGCGCTTCGGTGGTCGACAGCAGTTGGGTCAGCAGGGGCAGCTGGCGAGCCTTGGCGTCTTTGGCACCGTCCAGATCCACCAGATGGAGCTGCACCGCCCCCTGGGAGACATATTCATCGAAGCGCGCCTGCGGGCTGCTGCTGTATTCTGTCTTCTGCTCGTAGTCCCCCTGATAGAGACGGACCACCTGACCATTGATCAGGTCAATTGCGGGAATGATCATTCATAGCTCCAGAAAATTTTGCAGCAAACGGGCACCGGCTGCGCCTGAGCGCTCCGGGTGGAATTGGGCGCCAAAGAAGTTGTCACGGGCGACAATCGCGGTAAAAGGCTTGCCGTAGTCACAAGTCGCCAGCGTCGCTTTTGTCACCTCCAGCGCATAGGAGTGCACGAAGTAGAAGTAACTGCCGCTCGGGATCCCCTTGAGCAGAGGATGGGTCTCGTCATGCTCAATCTGGTTCCAGCCCATATGGGGCAAGCGCAGGTTACCCACTTCCATCAGCCGGATCTTGCCCGGCACTATGCCAAGGCAGTCGATAAGCGTATCTGGCAAACCCTGAGTGCCCATGCTCTCTTCGGAGGCTTCCGCCAGCATCTGCATGCCGAGGCAAAAGCCCAGCAGCGGCTGCTTGGCGGCGCGGATAAGGGGCACCAGCCCGCGCTCGTTGAGGTTCTTCATGGCGGTCACAGCAGTGCCGACACCGGGCAGGATCAGCTTGTCCGCCTGCTCGATATCAGCCGCTTGGCTGGAGACCAAGGGCCGCACGCCGAGGCGCTCGAACGCCATTCTGACCGAGGCCAGATTCGCACAGCCTGTATCGATAATGACCAGCTTCTGCTTGCTCACATCCATCACAGCACTCCCTTGCTGGAGGGGAGGTCACTCCCTTCCACCCGAATAGCCTGACGCAGGGCGCGGCCAAAGCCTTTAAACAGCGCCTCCACCTGATGGTGGGTGTTGCCGCTGCCCACCTTCATTTGCAGGGTGATGGCCATGGCGTCCGAGAGGGAGCGGAAGAAGTGGGGCACCATCTCGGTGGCCATCTCGCCCACGTTGTCGCGGCCAAAGCCGCTCGGGCAGTCAAACACGAAGTAGGGGCGACCACAGAGATCCAGCGCGGTACTCACCTCCTGCTCGGTGAGGGGACGCGCATCGATCACTGCCTGCACCTCGTCCATCGCCAACACGAAGCCGAAGCGGCCGATACCGCGCTTGTTGCCAAGGGCCTGACGCAGCGCCTGACCCAGCGCCAGCCCAACGTCTTCCACCGTGTGGTGATCGTCGATATGCAGATCGCCGCTGACGTTCAGCTTGAGCTGGAAACCGGCGTGGGTCGCTATTTGATCCAGCATGTGATCAAAGAAGCCGATGCCGGTGGCGATCTGGTTGCCGCCGCTCTTGTTTGTGGCAGAAGGGTCCAAGTCAACCCCCACCTGAATGCGGGTCTCTTTGGTGTAGCGTTCCACCTCGGCAGTGCGGCCCTTGGACAGTAGCTGATCACGGATGGCGAGCCAGTCGTGATCCTGCGGGTGGTAGCGAATACCGCCAATGCCCATGTTCTCGGCAAGTTGCAGATCGGTCTGACGATCGCCAATCACGAAGGAGTTGGCAAAGTCGATGCGACCCGAGGCGAGATACTCCTTCACCAGCCCGAGGTGGGGTTTGCGGCAGCTGCAACCGTCGGTGGGGAAGTGCGGGCAGATCAGCACCTGCTCCCATTTCACCCCTTGCGATTCAAATAAATGCATCATCAGGTCGTGGGGTGGCTGGAAGTTCTCCAGCGGCAGGCTGGCGGTGCCCAGCCCATCCTGATTGGTCACCATCACCAGCACGTAACCAGCGGCCTGCAGCTCGCGTAGCACCGGGATCACCATGGGCTCGAAGCGCAGCTTGGCGAGGCTATCCACCTGCTTGTCGGTCACCGGCTCTTCAATCAGGGTGCCGTCGCGGTCGATAAACAAAAACGGGGTCTTCATCGCTACATCCTTGTCTTACAAAGTGGGAGAGGGCAGGTCACGCAATACCGCCAGCACGCCATCCATCTCGCCCTGATAGCCGATGGTGACGCGAATGCTGTTATCAAGGCCCGGCTTGCTGGAGAAATCCCGCAGTATGATGCCGGCGGCCTTCATGGCGGCAAAGACGGCGGCGCCATCCACAAAGCGCACCAGCACGAAGTTGCCCTTGTCCTCGAATACTTCCTTCACGCAGGCAAGCTTTGTCAGCTCTGCCTTGAAGGCGGCTTTTTGCTTGTTGAGCTCTATCACTCGCTCGCGCATCAGCTCCAGTCCCATGGGGGAGAGGGCCTGCGCCGCGATCTGGGCGATGGGCTCGGGGATGGGATAGGGGGCGATCACCTTGGCCAGCATGGCGATCACCTCGGGATGGCCTAAGGTAAAGCCGCAGCGGATCCCCGCCAGGGCAAAGGCCTTGGAGAGGGTGCGAGTCACCACCAGATTGGGGAAGCGGGTCAGCAAGTCCACCACGGAGGCCTCTGGGCAGAACTCGATATAGGCCTCGTCCACCACCACGATGGCGCGATCCCGGGCCTTCTCCAGCAGGGCGATGAGGCCATCGCGACCTACCAGATCCCCGGTGGGGTTGTTGGGGGAGCAGAGAAATACCAGCTTCACGTCGCCGAGGCGATCGGCGATGGCGGGCCAGTCCGGCTGGCGGCTGGTGGTCAGCGGCTGCTCGACGATACCGACGCCGCAGGTCTCGGCGCTGATGGCGTACATGCCGTAGGTGGGCGGACAGATGAGGATCTGATCTTCACCCGCTTCGCAGAAGGTGCGAATAAGCAGCTCGATGGCCTCGTCGGCGCCGCGGCTGACTAGCACCTGATCGGGATTGACCCCGGCGTAGGCGGCATAGCCGTTCACCACCTCGGCCGGTTGGCACTCGGGGTAGCGGTTGAGGCGGCTCCCCTCGATGGTGAAGGGATAAGCCTGCGGCGCCTCGTTGGCGTTGAGCCAGACGTGGCCCTTGCCGCCAATGCGGCGGGCGGATTGATAAGGGGTGAGGGCCCGCACCACGCGGCGCGCCAGATTGGCAATGCTCATGACAAATCCTTCTGCTGTGCTGTTTGTTGGGGCGAGGCGGCCAAGGCGTTCAACCTGAGGGTGACGGCATTTTTGTGGCCATCCAGTCCCTCGGCCTGGGCTATGCGCTGAACGATGGGGCCTAGCCCCTGAATGCCCTCGACGCTCAGCTCCTGCACCGTGTAGCGGCGCTGATAATCCGCAAGGCCAAGGCTCGAGCAGGTGCGTGCGTAGCCATAGGTGGGCAATGTGTGGTTGGTGCCGCTGGCGTAATCGCCGACCGACTCGGGCGTCCACTGGCCAAGAAAGATGGAACCGGCGTTCTCGAGTTTATCCAGCAGATCGCGAGGCGCCTGGGTCTGCACAATCAGGTGTTCCGGCGCATAGGCGTTGGAGATGGCGCACGCTTCGGCCAGATCGTCACAGAGGATCACCAGACTGCTGCCGAGCGCCTGCGCGGCGATATCCCGGCGGCTCAGTTTGGCCAGCTGGCGCTTGATCTCCCCTGCGATGGCATCGGCCAGCAGCGGCGAGGTGGTCACCAGCACCACCTGACTGTCGGGGCCGTGCTCGGCCTGGGAGAGCAGATCCGCCGCCACGAAGGCCGGATTGGCGCTCTCGTCGGCAATCACCAGCACCTCGGAGGGGCCGGCTGGCATGTCGATGGCGGCGCCGCGCCAATCCGCGGAGACCTGCCCCTTTGCTTCGGTCACAAAGGCGTTGCCCGGGCCGAAGATCTTGTCCACCTTCGGGATGCTTTCGGTGCCGTAAGCCATGGCGGCGATGGCCTGCGCACCGCCAATGGCGAACACCTTCTCGACCCCGCAGGCGCGGGCGGCAAAGAGGATCTCGTCGCTGGCGGGGGACGGGGTGCAGAGCACCACTTCACGGCAACCTGCGATAGCAGCCGGAATGGCCAGCATCATCACGGTGGAGGGGAGCGGTGCGCTGCCCCCCGGCACATAGAGGCCAACCCGGCTGATGGGTTGGGTGCGCAGCTCGCACACCACGCCGGGCTGGGTTTCCACCCGTACCACAGGCTGCACTTGGGCGGCGTGGAAGGTGCGAATATTGGCAATCGCTGCTTCGATGGCGCTTTTGATGTCGTCATCCAGCCGCGCGCAGGCGGCTTCAATCTCATCTTCGCTGACGCGCAACCGCTCACGGGGGGCGCGCTCGAAGCGCAGGCTGAGCTCGCGCAGGGCCTCATCGCCACGGCTACGTACCGCTGCGATGATCTCTTTGACCACGGCGCCGATATCGGCCTCGTCATTGAGGGCGGGGCGGGTCAGCACGTCGGCCTGCTGGGCAGGAGAGAGGGTCTTCCAGATCAGGGTCTGCATGATATCCCTTCCTTATTCCATCATTTTTTCGATGGGCAGCACCAGAATGGAGCTGGCGCCGAGGGCCTTGAGCTGCTCCATGGTCTCCCAGAACAGGGTCTCGCTGGAGACGACGTGCAGGGCCACCTGATTGGTGTCTCCAGCCAGCTGCATGATGGTGGGGCGCTCGGCACCCGGCAGCAGATCGGTGATGGCATCGAGCTTGTCTTTGGGGGCGTGCAGCATGATGTACTTGCTCTCGCGGGCCTGCTGCATCCCCTGAATACGGGGCAGCAGTTTGTCGATGAGTTTTTGCTTGGCATCGGACAAGGGGTTGGGGGCCTGTACCAGTACCGCCTTGGAGCGGTAGATCACCTCGACCTCTTTGAGGCCATTGGCCTCCAGGGTCGCGCCGGTGGAGACCAGATCGCAGATGGCATCGGCCAGCCCGGCACGGGGGGCCACTTCCACCGAACCACCCAGCATAACGCTCTTGAAGCCAAGACCCTTTTCGTCAAAGAAGCGCTTGAGCAGCCCGGGGTAGGAGGTGGCGATGCGTTTGCCGGCCAGGCTCTCTGGCCCTGTGTAGGTCACATCTTCCGGCACCGCCAGCGAGAGGCGGCAGCCGCCGAAATCGAGCTGCTTGAGGGTTTTCACTTTCGCAGGCAACCCCTGGGAAGCGCGAATGAGTTGCGCCTCCTCCAGCACGTTCTCACCTATGATGCCAAGGTCAACCACCCCTTCCATCACCAGACCCGGGATATCGTCATCACGTACCCGCAGGATGTCGATGGGCATGTTTTCCACATGGGCGATGAGGCGCTGCTCACGCAGGTTGATCTTGAGGCCGCAGCTCTTGAACAGGGCTTGGGAGTCCTGGCTCAGACGACCGGACTTTTGCATGGCGATACGCAGGCGTTGTGTTTCCATTTGCTCGATTTCCTTCTAGTCAAAAACGAAAAAACCCTCGGAAGTATGTGCTTCCGAGGGTTTATGAATCTTGCGGTCCTTTTGGAAGTCACCAGTTAAGTGTCTTCCAGCAGTCAACCTCCTGAAAGACTAGTCGGGATGATGATGGTGGTGATGAGTCTTCAGGGTGGTGAACTGCATGTAATCAATCCTTTACAAATAAGATGTCGTAGTTGACGCCTGATTTACACTACCTGCCTTGACAGAAAATGCAACCGGAAACTGTGATTTGATCGATTAAAGTTGAGGAAACGGTTTTCTGGTCGATAACTAGACAATACCCCCTACAGGAGTCGCTATCATGCCCAGCCAGGACCTGTTGTTCCCCATTTTGCCGCGGGCGCCAGCGACCCCGAGTCCTGACGACATCAAGCGGGAAGTGACCCAGATCAGTCAGAAGCACCAGCTGCGCAAGACCAGCACCGACAACGGTGAGTCCCAGCAGCGTCAGCAGGCCTATCCCTCTGCCAAGCGTGATCAGTCAAAGCCTAAAGAGGACGATCACAAGCCGGATCCCGAGCACCAGATCGATCTCTTCGTCTGAACGCATTATCAGTCCCGTTTTAACCGCATTTTTGGCATAATGCCCGCTTTTGCTGCGGGACGCCCTTTTGACCATCCAGACCCTGTTCAAGCCAGATGGCCCTCTGGCCAGCCACATCGACGGCTTTGTTGCCCGCGCCCCGCAACTGGCCATGGCCGAGGCCGTCTCCAGTGCCATCAAGCGCGGTGGCCGTCTGCTGGTGGAGGCGGGGACTGGCACCGGCAAGACCTATGCCTATCTGGTGCCTGCGCTGGAGTCCGGCAAGCGGGTGGTGATCAGCACCGGCTCCAAGAACCTGCAGGAGCAGCTTTTCTATCGGGATCTCCCGACCATCACGGGGGCGCTCTCCTACACCCCGCCAGTGGCCCTGCTCAAGGGGCGCAGTAACTATCTCTGCATCGAGCGGATGAACCGGCTCTTGAGCGAATCCCATCTGCAAAAGCCGGAAGTGCTCAATGATCTGGTGAAGGTCAAATCCTGGTCCACGGCTACCGATAACGGCGATGTGGGGGACATCCCGGGGTTGCAGGAAAACGCCGAGATCCTCACCCACGTCACCAGCACCAACGACAACTGCCTAGGTCGCGATTGCCCCTATTACGACGACTGCCATCTGGTGGTGGCCCGACGCCGCGCCATGGATGCCCAGGTGGTGGTGATCAATCATCACCTCTTCTTCGCCGATATGGCGGTGAAAGACACAGGGTTTGGCGAGTTGGTGCCCGAAGCGCAAGTGTATGTGTTCGACGAGGCGCACCAGTTGGCGGAGATCGCCACCAACTACTTCGGCAAGTCGGTGGGCAGCCGCACCATCCAGGATCTGGCGCAGGATATCCAGCTGGCCTATCGGGCCGAGGCGCACGACATGGCCCAGCTCGGCAAGGCGGCGGACAGGCTTTCTATCGCCAGTCAGGATCTGCGGCTCGCTTTTGGCGTGGATGGCGGCCGTGGCAATACCCGTGACATGCTGCGCCAGCCTTTATGGGGGCAGGCACTGGCTCGTCTCAACGACGCCATCGGGCTTTGCTACGAGGTGCTCAAACTCGCGCTCGGGCGCGGCGAGCAGCTGGATCACGCCTTCGAGCGGATCTGCGAGCTGCGCACCCGCCTCGGGGAGGTGCTGGCGGTCAATCAGACCGGCTTCTCCTACTGGTATGACTGTTCGCGGCTCCATTTTTCCCTCAATTTGACGCCGCTCTCGGTGGCCGAGCGCTTTGGCGCCGAGGTACTGCGTCCCGAGGTGGCCTGGATCTTTACCTCCGCCACCCTGACGGTGGACATGCGCTTCGATCACTTCGTGGCCGAGCTGGGACTCGCGGGCAGTGCCGAGCTTATTCTCGACAGCCCGTTTGATTATGCCGAGCAGGCGCGGCTCTGTGTGCCCCGTTTTCTGCCCGAGCCCAATGCCTTTGGCCGTGGCGAACAGCTGGCCCAGCTGATGATCCCCCTCATCAACAAGACGCCGGGGGGCTGTTTCTTCCTCTGCACCAGCCATCAGGTGATGCGTCAGGTGGCCGAGGTGCTGCGCCGCGAGATAGGCCGCACTGTGCTGCTACAGGGGGAGGACAACAAGCAGCGGCTACTCAAGGAGTTTGTCGAGAATGGCCGCGCCGTCTTGGTGGCCACCAGCAGCTTCTGGGAGGGGATAGACGTGCGGGGGGCTGCGTTGTCGTGTGTTATCATCGACAAGCTGCCGTTTGCCAGCCCAGACGATCCCTTGCTCAAGGCACGGGTCGATGATTGCAAGCTCAAGGGGGGCGATCCCTTCGCCGAGCTGCAGTTGCCCAAGGCAGTGATAGCGCTCAAGCAGGGGGTGGGGCGGCTCATTCGTGATCGCAGTGATCACGGTGTACTGGTCATCTGTGATCCACGCATGGTCAACAAACCCTACGGCGCTATTTTTATCAAGAGTTTGCCCGCCATCCCTCGCACCCGGGAGTTGGGGACGCTGGGGCGCTTTTTCGATCGCGGTGAATAAGTTTGCCGCCAGATGACAGAGTTGAACAACGGGTGAGCATATCTTGCTTGCCGGTTATGTAATTGACTGATTTTATAGAGATTGGAAAGCATGAACGAGTTGAAGATCCTGGCCGTTGACACCGCCACCGAAGCCTGCTCCGCCGCCTTGCAGGTGGGTGACACGCTGTTCTCCCGCTGGGAAGAGGCGCCGCGGGATCACACCCGTAAAATCTTGCCCATGGTTCAGGCTGTGCTGGACGACGCCGGGATAACCTTGGGCGAGCTCGATGCCATCGCGTTCGGGCGTGGTCCGGGCTCCTTTACCGGGGTGCGGATCGGGATCAGCGTGGCCCAGGGGCTGGCGTTTGGGGTTGGCGTGCCGCTCATCGGCATCTCCACCCTGGCTGCCATGGCGCAAGGTGCCTATCGTCTCGATGGTGCTGAACAGGTGTTAACCGCCATCGATGCGCGGATGAACGAGGTCTATTTTGGCCGCTATGAGCTGATCAATGGTCGCATGCAACTGGTGGGCGACGAGGTGGTGAGCGATCCCGCAGCACTGGTTGACGCCCGTGGCAAGCTGGCGGGTCGGGTGACCTGCGTCGGTACAGGTTTTGAAACCTATGGTGAGACCTTGAGTGGTCTTGCCGATGAGCTGGCGGTGAGCCAGGTGCGCTTCCCGGCGGCCATCGACATGCTGCCGCTGGCCCGCGCCGCCTGGCTGGCAGGGGAGGCAGTACCTGTTGAGCAGGCGACGCCGGTCTATTTGCGTGACAAGGTGACCTGGAAAAAATTGCCGGGTCGCGAATAAGGGCAGGAAGCGGCGTTGCATGCCTGTCGCTCTTGCCATAAACCCGCATCCCCCTGCCGGACAGGGCCTGGTAACAGGTTCGGTATCCGGCAAAAAGGAGAGTGACATGATGAAACGTGCGATCGTGATAGGGGTTGCAGGCTTGCTGCTCGGCGGGTGCAACACTGTTCCGAAGCTGACTCTTATACACAAATATTGTGAACTGATTGGCACTTTTCCCGATTTCCAGGATCTGATCTCCTATGTGACTCCCGAACATGGTAACGATCATGCTAACTTTTGCTCTTCATCGTGCGGC
>NZ_JAACGC010000094.1:0-11668 GCF_029237385.1 Aeromonas sp. 1HA1 | reverse complement strand
TCGGCCGCACGATGAAGAGCAAAAGTTAGCATGATCGTTACCATGTTCGGGAGTCACATAGGAGATCAGATCCTGGAAATCGGGAAAAGTGCCAATCAGTTCACAATATTTGTGTATAAGAGTCAGCGGGTAGGGTGCAATGAACGAAGTGAATTGCACCGCTGCTATTTATCTGCCAAAAAGGTGTAATGCGCTGCGCTTATTACACCCTACCTACACACGACAGGATGTCATTGCTTGAGACTTGAATTTAACACCATCGATCTGGATCGGGATTACGAGCTTTGTGTGCAGGCGCGCAGGGATGCCTATTTTTGCAGCTTTCATACCCATGACGGCTTTGCCGACTTTATCGACGGTTATCGGGAGCGGGTCCGCGAAAGGCTGGGGCAAGCGCAATGGCACTACCTCCATGTCTGGGCGGGTGAACAACGGGTGGGTCAGCTGGAATTTCGCTGTTTTTCTGATGAACCCGAGACCGGCTATGTGCAGCTGATTTATCTGTTCCCCGAATATCGTGGCAGCGGTCTTGCCGCGCAGTTGCAGGCCTATATCCGCCAGCAGTTGCTTGGGGCGGGCTGCAAATGGGCGCTGCTCTCTGTCAGTCGCACCAATGTGCGGGCGTTGACCCATTACCGGCGATCTGGCTGGGTATTCCTGCGTCCCAATCCGAAACATCAGGAGACGGATTTTTATCGGCTGGCATTGGCAGATTAACCTCGGCTGTTGAGCCCCGCATCCCGCCCGATGATCCCATCCCCACCTTGCTCAATCGTGAGCGACATCCGGCCAATGAGGCAGACTTTAGCCACACGGGCGGGCACACTGTGTAGGCCGCTGGCGGCCGATATCCCAAGAAAAAGCAGTGGTGTTGTGGGGTTATGGCTGACAGATTTTGGGCAGTATGCCAAGGTAGCGTTTCACGACAGAACAGCGATTCCCCGTGGTGGCTCGGGGCAGAAGAACAAGGATAACCGCTATGCTGCAGGACAGTGACACGATCAGGATCTCGGATGTCAGCGAAGCCGTGGTGCACGGCATTCTGGAGGTGATCAGCGATGGCATCTGGGATTGGCATGCCAATACCGGTTTCGTCTATCGCAACACCGGCTGGTACCGGATGCTGGGCTACGAGCCTCATACCCTCGACAATACCGTCTTCACCTGGGAGAGCCTGATCCACCCCGACGATCTGGCGGCTGTGATGGCGAAGTTCGATCTCTGCCTGAGCGACAGCGTCCACGAATATCGCGCCGAGTATCGGTGCCGCACCTGCGATGGCAGTTACCTCTGGATTGAGGATTGCGGCCGCATCATTGAACGTAATCCCGATGGTTCTGTGGCGCGGATGATCGGCGCCCATCGCGATATCCACGCCAGCAAGCTGTTGCTGGCACAGCTGGAGCGGCGCAATCATTCGCTGGAGCAGCAGGTGGCAGAGCGCACCGCCGAGCTGGTGCGGCTCAACGAGGCGCTGCAACAGAAGGCAGAAGAGAATCGCCAGTTGGCAGAGACCGATGCCCTGACCGGCGCCGCCAGCCGCTATCGGCTGGAGCGGGTCATCAAGCTGGAGTGCGAGCGGTCCCGGCGCTTTAAGCACGCTTTCTCCGTCATCGCCATGGATGTGGATGACTTCAAGCAGATCAATGACAACCACGGCCACAGCGCCGGGGATCAGACGCTGGTCAAGATAGTGGCGCTGGTGCGGACGCACATTCGCGAGATTGACCTCATCGCGCGCTGGGGGGGCGACGAGTTTATGGTGGTGCTGCCCAATACCGGTCTGGCCGATGGCAGGCTGGTTGCCGACAAGCTGCGAGAGCTGATCGTGCGGTCGCGGGTCTGTGAACAGCTCGATATCACCCTGAGTTTCGGGCTGGCCGAATACCAGCCTGACGAGCCCATGAGCCAGCTGATGGTGCGGGTGGATCGGGCGCTTTATCAGGCCAAGCTGGCGGGCAAGAACCAGATCTGCGAATAGCTGTCACCACGGGGCCAGCGGGTTGGCCCTGGCGTGCCAGCGGTCGGATTTTTCTCTTTCCCCCCCGAATGCGTATTGACCGTTCGATAGCCTTGACTCCGCCTGAGAGCGCTGGTCTGATGCGCGCTCTTTAATCCCCACGAGATATTAATCAATGAAAAAGAGCATCCTGATTGCCCTGACTGCACTGCCCCTGTTTGCCCACGCCGGCCTGATGGATTCCCTGACCGAGACAGTGACCAGCAGCGTCACCAGCAGCGTCAAAGAGATGGCTGGTAGCGCCATGGACAGCGCCTCAAACGAAGCGATCAAGAAGGCACTGGATATCAAGGAAGGCGGCTCCAGCAAGCAGGCCATCAAAGACAAGCTGGGCGCCCCGGCCAGCACCAAGACCGAAGCCGGTCTGGAAGTGTGGACCTATGACCTGAGCGCCCTGAACAAGGTATCTCCCATACTGGCAGAGACCACCAACACCCTGTTCAAGGATGCCGAAGCCGCTCAGAAGAGCGTCGTCATCAAGTTTGAAGGCGACACCGTCAAGACCCTGAACCTGGTCGACAAAGCCAAGGCTTGAGTCTGAAATAGGTGCATGAGAAGGGGCCCTTGGCCCCTTTTTGCTGGCTGGCGTTCCTCATCACGCCTCAGCGCCATGCATCCCGCGAAGAGGGCGGCTGGCCAAGCGGGCGGGATAAACGAAAAAGGGTGGCCGAGGCCACCCTGTTGCAGGTCGAGACGCGTTTACTGGTGTGCTTCGGCGAACAGCTTCATCGCCTCGGCGTGCTTGGTCATGCCGTCGGCACGCAGCGTCAGGTTCTTCACAAACTCGGCCTTTTTGATCGGGTCTTCGATCTTGTCGAAGCGCTGCTGCAGGTTGGCTTGGATCTGCTCCGGGGTCATGTTCTGCATACGGGCCATCTTGTCATGGCGGCTACCGTGGTGCTTGCCGCCCATCATGCCGCCGGGGCAGTCGGTCATTGCGCCAGCCTGGGTGGTGGCAACGGTTTCGCTGGCGGCATAGGCGCCGAGCGGCAGGCCAAGGATCAGGGTGGCGGTCAGCAGGGTTTTGGTCAGGGTTTTCATGGTCTATCTCCTAGCGGATTGAGTTCGGGTTCGGCTTGCTCGCCTTGACCCTCAGTAAACACCCGACTGGTGTCTGAACTTTGCCAGTTGAAGCCTATTTTGTAGCAGAGTGTGACACTGTGCGGCGGTGTGACGGGTTTGCTTGTGCCATGCCGATCTGGACCAATCCGGCCAGTGCGATCAGGGTCAGGTTTTTTTCATCATCATTGTTTCCTGGGGATGGATCGCCGAAGGATGCCGACATTGTGTGTTATGGTGCCATGTGCGGCCCTAACCGGGCATGGCATCATGGGGAAGCGAAGGGGGTCTCGCTGGTCGGTCAGAGGCCGGCTTCATCGTCATCCGGGGTGACGCTTGCGTCAGGCTGGCGGTCTGTGCGGTGTGGCCGCTGGCAGCGGCATCAGTGTGGTGAGGGTGAGCATGGCCTGTCTCCTGCAATGAACGAGTAGGGACGAGTCCGGTATGTCCCCAGTAAATCCTCGTCTTGTGTCTCAATTTTACCGAGTGGCCGCATTTTTGTAGCAGAGTGTGGCATCTTGCTGATCCGGCACACTTTGACACAAACCGTCCGGCAGATTTTCGTATACTCGTGCCAGCTCTAACAGGAGAGGCCCTCATGAACCAAAACAGCACCCACATTCTGGTCGTCGACGATCACAGCGAGATCCGCGATCTGCTGAAACGCTTTCTGGAGCAGCATGGCCTGCGGGTCAGCTGTGCCCGGGATGGCAAGGAGATGAAGCGGCTGCTGGAGGAGCGGGAGTTCGATCTGCTGGTGCTGGATCTGATGATGCCGGGTGAAGATGGCTTGACCCTGTGCCGCGAGCTGAGGGCCAAATCCAGCCTGCCCATCATCATGCTCACTGCCATGGGGGAGGAGACCGACCGCATCATAGGGCTGGAGATGGGGGCCGATGACTATCTCGCCAAGCCGTTCAATCCGCGCGAGCTGCTGGCGCGCATCAAGGCGGTGATGCGCCGCTCCCAGGTCGAGCCGCAACCCGCCGCCGAGACCCTGACCCGGGATCTGCGTTTTGATCGCTGGCTGCTCGACATCAATCGCCGCGAACTGGTGGATGAGGATGGTGTGGGGCTGAGTCTCTCTACTGCCGAATTCGACCTGCTGCGGGTGTTTCTGGAGCGCCCCCAGCGGGTGCTGAGCCGGGATCAACTGCTGGATCTGGCCCGGGGCCGCGAGGCGGTAGCGTTCGACCGCGCCATCGACACCTTGGTGAGCCGGTTGCGGCGCAAGCTGGAACGGGATCCCAAGAATCCCCAACTTATCAAGACCATCTGGGGCGGCGGTTATCTGTTCGCCGCCGATGTGACCCAGGTGTAACGGCGTGGTCATGATCAAGCGACTCTGCTCCCGACTGTGGCCCAAGGGGCTGACCGGCCAGATCATCCTGGTGGCGCTGGCGGGGCTGATCCTGATCCAGCTGCTCAGTATCCAGATCTACCGCACGGATCGGGAGGAGGCGCTTGGCTTCGTCAACAGCCGCAACGCCATGCAGCGGATTATTGCGGTGGTACGGCTGCTCTCCCTCTCTCCACCGTCACTCTATGACGAAATTCTCAAGGCGAGCCGCAGTGAAACCCTGCTGCTGCGCCTCTCCGACGAACCGCTGCAACCGGACAACCGCAGCCCCCGCTTCGAGCAGCTGGTACGCTCGCGCCTCAATTATCCTGCCGGCCTCGCCGTCGAGATCAGCGCCGAGCTGAAAGAAGATACCCAGCGCAGCAAGGCGTGGGAGCACCATGCCCGCATGATGAAAGACCGCAAGGGGCCGCCACCGCCACGGGATATGCGGCTCTATGGTTCCATCGAGCTGCCTCAGGGGGGCTGGTTGCAGTTCAGCTCGCTGGTCGACAAGGAGGTGGGCAGCTGGTCGTGGCAAACCACGCTCAACCTGATGCTGGTCGCCAGCCTGGTGATCGGGCTGATGGTGCTGCTGTTTCGCCGCGCCACTCGCCCGCTCAAGCAGCTGGCAGGCAATGCCGAGCGACTGGGACGTGGCGAAGACATAGAGCCGCTGCGAGAGGTGGGGCCGACCGAGATCCGCGAGTCGATTCAGGCTTTCAACCGTATGCATACCCGGCTAGATCGCTTCGTGCAGGACAGAACCCGGATGCTGGCGGCCATCTCTCATGACCTGCGCACCCCTATCACCAGCCTGCGGCTGCGCACCGAGTTTCTGGCCGATGGCGAGGACAAGGATCGCATCCAGCAGACTCTGCAGCAGATGGAGCAGATGCTGGCGGCCACCCTCAGCTTTGCCCGGGAGGAAGGTCAGCAGGAGGCGACCCGCGAGCTGGATCTGGTCAGCCTGCTGGTCAGCCTGTGCGATGACTATGCCGACACCGGCCAGCCGGTCACCTGTCTGGCGGAGGGCAAACAGGTTTACGCCTGTCGGACCAATACCCTGCGCCGGGTGCTGCAGAACCTGATCGGCAACGCCATCAAATATGCCGGCAGTGCCGAGGTATCGCTGGAGCGTACCAAAGAAGAGCTGTTGATCCGGGTTTGTGACAACGGACCGGGCATAGATCCGGCGCGGCTGGAGGATGTCTTCAAACCCTTCGTGCGGCTCGATGAGGCCCGCAATACCGAATCCGGCAGCGTGGGATTGGGGCTCTCCATCGCCCGCACCCTGGTGCACCAGCACGGTGGCGAGCTGACCCTGCACAACCGTGCGCAGGGTGGGTTGGAGGCCAGGATCAGCCTGCCGCTGTGAGCCTGATGAGATCTGTGTGGGGAGGACGCCGACGAGGCGCCCTTCTCATGTTTATGTTGCCGTTATCTGACTGACATCACGCCAATTTCATACTCGGTCATGCTTGTTCTTCCAGCTTGAAGATGGCGATAATAAATGGCCGTGTAGACGGCTAATGGGAAGGTTGGTACAGGAATGGTGGTCTCTTCTGGTTTTGGATGGCGGGTGTGCAGCGGATGCTTCCTCCTGCTTTGTTTGGTGTGGTTGCCCGCCAGGGCTTCGCCAGCCCCGAAACCTTTGATCGTGACCAACTCCAAGGCCTGGCAGCCTTTCTCCTACCTCAATGAGGAGGGGCAGCCGGATGGCCTGCTGATCGATCTCTGGCGCGAGTATGGCCGTGTCACTGGTCGCCCGGTCGAGTTCAAACTGGTGGACTGGCAGACCTCGCTGGACCTGATGCGTACCGGCAAGGCCGATGTCCACGGCGGCCTGCTCTGGTCGCCGGAGCGCAATCTGCTCTATGACTATGGTCAGGGGCTCTCCCGTCTCGATGCCCAGCTGTTCTTTGCCAACGCCCTGCGCGGCTCGGATGTGAACGACTACCTGCTGCACGAGAGTGTGGGGGTGGTGGCGGGGGGATATGAGGAGTACTACGCCCGCAAGCACTTCCCCACCACGCACCTGCAAACCTTCACGGACAACGATGCCATGATGCGTGCCGCCTTCAGTGGCAAGCTGGGTGCCTTCATCGCCGATCTGCAAGTGGCGAACTTCTATATCTACACCTCGGCGGATCCCAGCCGCTTTATCCCGATGCGTCACCTTTACAGCGACGAGATCCGCTTTGCGGTCGCCAAGGGCAATCAGGCTCTGCTGCAGGAGCTGGAGCTGGGGTTTTCCCGCCTGGGCGCGGCGGATCGGGAGCGGATCATCCACAAGTGGATGCATATCGAGACCGTCTATCCACGCCACCTCTGGCCCTGGTTACTGGCGCTGGGGGGCATGGTGCTGCTGGTCTACATAGTGCAGCTGCGACGGGCGGTAGCGAGCCGCACCGCCGAGTTGATCCAGGCGAATGCGCGGCTTGAGCGCCTTGCCGGCACCGACGCCATGACGGGGATCCGGAACCGGCGCGCCTTTCTACCCGAGTTTGAACAGCGGCTGGCCTGTGGGCAGGCTTCGGCCTTGCTGCTGTTCGACATAGATCGCTTCAAGAGGATCAACGATCACTTCGGTCACGGGGTGGGTGACGAGGTGATCTCGGCTCTGGTCGAACGGGTGCGGCTGGTGTTGCCAGCCGGGGCGCTGTTTGCCCGTATCGGGGGGGAGGAGTTCTGCATCTGCCTGCCAATGGCGGATATGGCGGCGCTGCAGGAGTGGGCCAGCCGGATCGGCCGGGCAGTGAGTCTGCGCAAGTTGCAGACCAGTGCCGGGGAGCTGGGGTTTTCTATCAGTACCGGGGCCGTTTGGGTGCCGGATGGCATCAGAGCCGATGGCAGACAACTGTTGTTGCAGGCAGACAGGTTGATGTATGGCGCCAAGTCGCTGGGGCGCAATACCTGGCAGGTGGCGTGTTATGCCGAGGAAGAGGATTAGGCAGCAGAAGCGTAGGCCGCCGCCCCGAGGGGCGGCGGCTCGTCATCAGAAGTTGTAGGTCATCCCCAGGTTGTAGCGACGACCATCCAGCACTGTGCCGAAGCTGGTGTAATCCACCGTCTTGTCGAACAGGTTGTAGATGCCGGCTGTCACATTCAGGTGCTTGTTGGCCTTGTAGACCAGACCCGTGTCGAAGAAGGTGTAAGAAGGTGTGCCTTCTGCCATCTTGACCCGGCTCAGGTAATCAGAGGTCTTGCTGCGGAAGTTGACCCGTGACCAGAGGCTGACCGCTTCTGTGGTCTGCCAGTCGACCGTGGTGTTGAACATGTGGCGCGGCATCTGGTTCAGTGCCTTGCCTGCCAGCGGGCCGCTCTTTTGCTCGGACTGGAGGAAGGTGTAGCTGGAGCCGACCGACCAATCCTCGCTGATGGTCCAATCCATCATCCCCTCGACCCCGCGCATGTTCGCCTTGTCGATGTTGACGCGGTCACTGATGAAGTCATAGCTGTGACCATTGAGGGTACAGGCCGGATCGCTCTTGCTGGTACAACGACGCACTTCGGAGATCTTGTTCTTGAAGTCGGTATTGAACAGGGTAACCCCGGCATTAAAGCCCTGATGGCCATTCCACAGCAGGCCGATCTCTTTACTCACGCTGGTTTCAGGTTTCAGATCCGGGTTGCCGACCAGCATGCCATCCAGGCTGCCACCGCCGGTGGCCTGACCCCAGTTGGCCGCAGACATCCGCAAGTCCGGCGAACGATAACCGGTCGAGACGCCCCCTTTCAGGGTCCAGCTCTGGTCCAGATGCCAGACACCGTAGAGACGTGGACTCCAGTGAGAGCCGTAGTTCTGATCCCGATCCATGCGGGCACCACCCGTCAGGGCAAAGCTGTCGGTCAGCGACCACTCATCCTCGACAAACATCGCCCAGCTCCAGCGGGTCAACTGCTCAGCAGGATTGGCCACTTTCAGGGTATTGCCCTGATCGTGCAGATCCTCATAGCGATACTGACCACCGACACTCAGATAGTGATCCCCCAGCATAAATTGGGTGTGGGTATCGGCGATGGTGTTGGTGAGCTCCATCTTGCGACCGGGGTTGGTATTGGTCTCCTGCTGCAGATAGCTGCTGGAAGAGCCGAAATCATACTGGCCATCATGGGTCAGCGCGAAGTTGGTCCGCTCATAACGATTGAGATTGTCTTTTGCCTTGGCATCCAGCGAATTGCCTGCCGTGCGATCCCGATCCTGCAGGCTGCGGCTGGCCTCCAGATCGAAGCGGTTATGGTCGTCGGGCTTGAAGCTGAGCACAGCCGTGCCACTGCGGGTCTCCTGCTCGGCAAAGCCTTGGGGAAATTGGTCTTCGCCACGATGAGCCAGTTGGCCATTGACGCGCAGCCCCAACACGCCATCTATCAGCGAACCTGCGGTATAGGCGTTGGTCTGGAAGCTGTTACCGGCATCCTTGTTCTCCTGGAAGGTCGAATCAGCGTGAACAGCGCCCTGCCAGTCCAGACTGGTGGTCTTGCGGGTAATCACGTTAATCACGCCGCCCATGGCATCCGATCCATAACGGGATGACATGGGGCCGCGTACAACCTCAATCCGTTCGATTGCCTGCAACGGAGGCAACCAACCCTGCTCGATGCCCGGACCATCGCTATTGGGACGAGTGCCGCGGCTGTCGACCCGCTTGCCATCCACCAGCATTAGTGTGTATTTGGAGCCCATGCCACGAATGCTGATGTCGCTGCTGCTGCCACCCCCGGTGATCACCACGCCCGGTATGTCTTTCAGGGCATCGGTCACGTCGCGATAGGCGCGTTTTTCCAATTGCTCACGAGTCACCGGCCGCGGTATCCTCGATCTTCTGCTGGAAGCCGGAGGCGGTCACGACCATGACCTCCTGTTCGATGGCATAGGCGTGAGGGGTGAGGGCGGCGAGAACGAACGTGGTCAGCTTGTTGCGGTGCATTTTTATCATGTTGGCCTGAACTCTTTGAGTAAGAAGATGCATTCATCCTTTGTGTCAATCTATGGGGTGGTTTCACCGCATCCTGCGTGAAATCCGGCTCGGGCAGGTTCAGTAGGACAATCCTCCCGTTTGCCGGCAGGCATTGTAATGATCACGAGATGATATGCAAACGATAATCAATATCATTAAGGTTGTATGGTCATGCTATCGCCAACTAGGAGATACAGAGGGGGAGAACGGAAGAAAAAGGGGTGAGGCGGAATGGCGAAGAAGAGGTAAAAAGAGTCTGGGGGAGGGGAAATGCTGAATCGCAGGCAACAAAAAACCCGCCTAGGCGGGTTTTTTTAATTCTTGCATAAGGTCTTCTCAGCAGGCGTTAGCGAGCGTGAAGGCTTCCTTGCTTGAATTACAGACCAACTACGTTGGCAGCAGCCGGGCCTTTCTGGCCTTGCTCGATGGTGAACTCAACGCGCTGACCTTCGTCCAGGGTTTTGAAGCTGGTGGACTGGATAGCGGAGAAGTGTACGAACACGTCTTTGCTGCCGTCAGCCGGGGAGATGAAGCCAAAACCTTTCTCAGCGTTGAAGAACTTAACGGTACCAGTCATTTTGTTAGACATAATAATTTCCTTGAATAGTATTTGAAGTGCCAAAATGGCAATCTATGATTTTTCGTCAGCAATACGTATGGGGAGCACTAAAGAAGGAGAATTATTTAATAAGAACTATCCTTAGATAACTCTTATGCTAATCACTGCTTTACTAAAATGACTGCCTAACATAATCAGGTCTGAACTACCGAACCATCGAGAGAGATTAAAACACGCTCTCTTTTTTAAAGCAAACTTTATCTCAATATTAATTTTCGGTTAGCCAAGTGCTACCTACTCATATTGCCATGTGAACCATCGGGTATGTGGGGCGGGGTTGGGCGTATCTCCTTGCCGGGACAGGTGTTTGGCCTGTCTCAGTCACGTGTTCTTGGTGAACATGATGAGCGTTTGCCGGTCGGGCTTGTACAGATGGTGCCCTCATCAAGTAGAGAGAGCCATAACGATCAACGCCCGCCCACACAGCGCTGTGTGGGCGGGCGTTCATAAAGAGTGAGCGAACTCAGCGCTTGCTGCGGAACTTGTTGCTGACGGAGTCGATCCAGCTGAAGGTTTCTGGCAGCACCTGATTTCTGGCCCGCTCTTTGGCCTTTTCCCGAGCCAGTTTGGAGGCCACCTTGGCTGCCTCTGCACGATCTGCCACGATTTTAAGCCGGCCTTCCTCACGGATCCTGTTACGTTCTGCGTTGGTCAGCTGATGGTCAGCATTGGCCTGGGCTTTTTGGAGCAACAGGGTTATCTCGGCCTTTTCGGCCTCGGTGAGGTCTTTCATTTCCAACTTTTTCACGGCGCGCTCCTGGCGGCTGGGGGATGGGATACCCTAACACATTTTCGTCGACTATTTCTTACGCAATGTGCTCCACGGCCATAAAAGTGCGGGTTCCACGCTTTTTTTCGTTATTTATCTGCCAGTTCACTACAGATTTATCGCATTTTCCGGTTTGCATCGCACGTCTCTCAACCGTGGCCGCTCGGTTCGACATGGATCAGCACGATGGCATGGGGCAGGTGGTGCATGATGCCCTGCTCTATCTGATCACAGATGGCATGGGAGAGCTCTATGCTCATCTCCTTGGGCAGGGTCAGGTGGAAATCGATATGACGACGGCGTCCGGCCTGGCGGCTACGCAGGGCGTGAAAGCCACCATGCTCCGGGCAGCACTGCTCGATCACCTGAGTGGTGATGGCCAGCTCCTCCTCGCTCATGCTGTGATCCAGCAGGGGCTGAAAGGCCTGATTGAGCATGGCGATGGCTTCCCGGAGAATGAATATTGCCACGCAGATGGCCACTATGGGGTCGAGCAAATAGAGGTTGTAGCCCAGCCCGTCGGCGATCCAGATACCGAGCAGGCCGCCTGCGACCCCGAGAGAGGTCAGTACGTCTGCCTTGAGGTGCAAGGCATCGGCGGCCAGCGCGATGGACTCTTCCTCTTTCGCCACCCGGTAGAGATAGGTGGAGACACCGCTGTTGACCAGCGCCGAGATCAGCATGACCAGCACGCCAAAGCCCACACTTTCGACCGGTGTGGGTGTGATCAACTTGCCGATGGCTTCGAAGATGATCCAGCCCGCAGCCAGCAGGATTAACCTGACTCTTATACACAAATATTGTGAACTGATTGGCACTTTTCCCGATTTCCAGGATCTGATCTCCTATGTGACTCCCGAACATGGTAACGATCATGCTAACTTTTGCTCTTCATCGTGCG
>NZ_JAACGC010000093.1:0-12001 GCF_029237385.1 Aeromonas sp. 1HA1 | reverse complement strand
TGCTAAGAAATCGTCTTGGTCACTTCACCAGACATTGAAAATCAACAAAATTGTTTGATGTTCGATGCTGTGAGTGCCCACACAGATTGCTTGATTCAAATTGTTAAAGAGCGTCACGCTTGTCGCGTTGAGGAGGCGCATATTACACTCCTCACTTCGAAAGTCAAGCGGTTGTTTTCGCTTTTCTTTCGGCGCCCACTTCGCTAGGAAGCTGGCTCATCAGGTTGGCGTGTTCCGCCGTGCTGGTAGGGGCGCATTATAGGGAGCGGCTTCGGGATGACAAGACTTTTTTTGAAGAAAGTCACGGAAACTTCAAAATATCCAATTAGAAACAGCTTACTCAGTGTATATATACAGTGTTATCCACAAGCCGATGATTTCAGTCCTGTTTTATCATCATTTAAGTGGGTCTTCCCCCATTAAGGGATGCCATACTGGAACGGATAATGTGTACCAAGTGGTCCATGGTAGCGCCCGGCTGGAAAGCTGGTTACCATGGAGGTGAATAGAGTGTTGCACCTTTTTTGCTTTCATTTACAAAAGGTCTTTAAAGATGAATTTATCCAAGTTTCCCGTTTATGTGCAGGCGGCCATCCTTGCCCTGGTATTGGCGCTGGTTGGTTATCTGGTTGCCCAAGCTCTGCAGTTTTCTTTGAAAGCCGAAGTGATTTTTGCTGTGGGTCTGGCCATTGGTGGTTTCATCGTGCCGCTGCTTCTTAAGCGGACACCTGCCGCCACGGCAGAGCTGGTCTCCGGCCAAGAGACTTGCACCTTATATGTAGGCAACCTGCCCTATCGCGCCAACGAGATTGCAGTACGCGAGCTGTTTGCCGAACAAGGTCAGGTAATCTCTGTCCGTTTGATGAAGGACAAGGCTACCGGCAAGCGCAGAGGATTTGGTTTTGTGGAGATGCCCGCTGCCGATGCAGCCAAGGCAATCACGGCACTCAATGACAAGGAGTATCAGCAACGTACCCTCAAGGTACGCGAAGCCAACGACAAGCGGGATAAGGATGAGAGAGAAGGGAGCGAGGTCGACGCCTGATCCCTTGGCGGTAACGAACTAGTACCGAACCTCTTCGAGTGATGACAGCCCCCAAGCTTGCAAGGGGGCTGTCAGTTTTTGGGCTTCTGCATCCAGTCGGGTGCAATAGGCCCTCGCCTGCACCACGGCTTGGGAAGGTTGCCCAGCGACCGTCGCCAGTAGATGGGCCACCCGTCTTGCCACAGCGTCCCCTGAATCCACCAGCTGACATCCTGGCATCAGTTGCCGGATCTCGTCATTGAGCAGCGGGAAGTGGGTGCAGCCCAGCACCAGTGTATCCGGTCTTGCCTCTCCTTCCATCCAGTCCATCAGCACCTCCTGCAACAGCGCCATGTTTACCGGCCGTCCCGCCAGCTTGTGCTCGGCTTCGATCACCAGCTCGGTCGTCCCCTTGAGCAACACCCGCTGGCCCGGGGCAAATTGGGTAATAAGGTGGTGAGTATATTCACGGCTGACGGTGCCCGGGGTGGCCAGCAAGCCAATACAGCCATTGCGGGTCAGGGTAGCAGCCGGTTTGATGGCAGGCACCACGCCGACAACCGGAATGGTCAGGGCCGCACGCAAGGACGGCAGGGCTATGGTGCTGGCCGTGCTGCAAGCAATCACCACCAGATCGATGGCATGCTCGGCCACCATATGACTAACCAGCCGGGTGCAAGCCGTAATGAGGGCAGCCTCACTCAACTCACCGTAGGGGAAGTTTGCATTGTCGAAACAATAGAAGTAGTCGTGTGCCGGCAACGCACGGCGGATCTCGCGATAGATGCTCAAGCCACCCATGCCGGAGTCGAACACTAGAATATTGGCCACCTGACCTCCCCCTTTGGTGCAAGGCGGCTATCATACTCTCGCCTGCCGCCAATAGAAAAGGCCCTGCACATGGCAGGGCCTCGCTTTTTCTCTTCTACATATAGCAGCTATATATAGCTGCGCTGGCCATCAGAGGCGGTAGTCCGCCGTCAGTTTGAACTCGGTACCCGCAGATGCGTAACCATAGGCCGGGGTATAGTCACAATCGAACAGGTTGTCGATGCGACCACCCAGAGTGAGCTGAGGCGTCACCCCATAGCTGGCCGCCAGATTGATCAGGGTGTAGGAACCCAGTTCTACCCGCTCTGCCGGGAAGCTGCTGAAGTTCTTGCCATCCCGCTTGCCCACATAAAGCAGTTCGGTTGAAAGATCGAGCTGACCCAGCTGTACCTGGGTCAGCCAGCTGACCTTCTGCTTGGCGCGGCGCAACAGTTGCTGGTCGCCATCGTTCTTGTCTTCGGTCTTGGTGTAATCGAAGCTGACGTCGTGATGGAGCGGTCCGGTTTCCAGACCCAGCGCCACTTCCACGCCGCGGATCTCGGCATCCGTGTTGTCAGGCTCACAGCTGGAGAACGCACTCTGACAGACGATCAGGTTCTGGATCTTGTTGCGATACAGGTTCAGCGACCAGTCCCAACCGGTATAACGACCGCTGAAGCCCAACTCCAGGTTCTTGCTCTCCTCCGGTTTCAAATCAGGATTCTCATAACCGGGATAGTAGAGATCGAGGAAGGTCGGCGCCTTGAAGCCGGTGCCATAACTCAACCGCATATTGTGGTTATCATCTATGTCCAGACCACTGGCGGCAGACCAGGTGTTGTGACGGCCATACTGCTGGTTGTCATCGGTGCGACCCGAAAGCTCCCACAGCAGGGCCTGCCAGCGATAGCTGCCCACCGCAAACAGACCCGTGTTGTCGCGATCGGGGGCATTGAACGCCTGACCAGCGCTGCGCGAGTTGGATTTCAACTGCTCCTGCTGCCAGTCTGCACCACCGGTCAGATTGAGCCCCTCGACGCCGCTCCAGCTGTTGATCCAGGAGAAACGGGTCAAGCCGGTGTGGATCGGCTGGGCGCTGGATTCCCCCTTGCTCTCCAGCCAGCTCTTCAGCTTGTTCTCGCCATAACTGGCCTCCAGCCGACTGGTCAGCGTCTCGCTCTGAAACTTGAGACCACCATCATACTGGAAGGCCTTGACTCGGCTTTGGTCTGTAGTGCCGTCGGTATCTGTCAAGTTGTCATAGCCCTGGGCGTTGAAGTCCGCACGCCAGGCATCATTGAAGGCGTGGTTCAGCCCGATCTGGCCGTGCAGACTGTCGAAGCCATCCCGATCCGGCTGCTGGGCATTGGCCACCACATCGAAACCATCGGTACGCTCATAGCCGATCATCATATTCATGTCGGTCTGCTGACCCAGGGCCTGCACGGTACGTGCCTGACCCTGGCCATAACCATTGCTGCCCACGCCACCTCTCAGGTGGGTCTCGTTGCCATGCTTGGCGGAGGTTTTGGTGATGAGGTTGATGACGCCACCGATGGCATCCGCGCCATAGACAGCCGCGCGCGGGCCCCGGATGTACTCGATGCGCTCGATATTGCCGAGGGGGATCTGGCTGAGGTCTGGCGTGCCGGCCACCATGGCGGCGATGGGGCGCCCATTCATCAGCACCAGCGAATGGTTGGAGTTGGTACCGCGGATGAACAGGCTGCTCATGTGCCCTCGCCCACCCAGGGTGGTGATCTGCACACCCGGCAGCGTCTTCAACAGTGCAGGCAGGCTCTGCACCTGACGGGCTTCGATCTCGGCGCGCTCGATCACCACAACAGGAGCCAGGACGGAGCTGATGGGTTGTTCCACCCGGTTGGCGGTGATCACCAGGGTAGGATTGACGGGGATGGTCGTCTGGGCGAAGGCAGCCGTTGGCAACAGGGCTGCCACCAATAATTTCTTGGACATGAGAGATCCTTAAGTTCGCGTAAGCATCTACTTCGTGGCCGGTTTCTCTCGGCCCGAAATATGAACTTTGGCAGGTCTTCGGGCTGAGGGGCTGATGGCCTACGGCGACGGCTTCCCACCTGACGGCAGTGCCCTGATGTCACTTCGTTCCCCCTTACCGCTGCGCGCCAGCTCCGGATTTTCACCGGATTCCCTATTAAGCATGATGCGCCAAAGCGGCGGGGATTATAGGCAGTGCCAGATTGGATGTATAGCCATCCAGATTTCTATTTATGCTTTTCCATCTCTACCAGCCGCTGTCTGGCGCCCTCTATCACCGCCTGTACACCGGGGTGGGAGAGTTGGCGGCCAGCAGAGACCAGATAATAGGAGAGCGTGACCTCGGGCAAGGTGGCGAGCAACTCGACGCCATAGAGGCGCTCAATCTCGTCACGCATCGCAAGGGGGGCTGGAAAGATCCCCATGCCCGCCTTGCCGAACGACTTCATCAGGGTTGAGTCGTCAAACTGACCGACCAGATGGGGATGTATGCCCTGCTGGCGATACCAGGCCAGCAGCCGGTCATGGGTGGCCGATTTCTCTCCGGGAATAAGCAGCGGTAACCCCTCCAGCGAGGCGGGAAAGCCATCCCGCGCCCGCGCCGCCAGCGCCGGGCTCGCAAACAGTGCCAGCGGGCTACGCCCCAGTTCATGGTTGTAGCCACGTACGCCGCTGTCCGGTGGCAGTGGGCGATCGATCAGCACCATATCCAGCTTGTGTCTGGCCAGCTCGCTGAATAGCTGTTCGGCCCGCTCTTCATGGCAGATCAGCCGCACCGGTGTCGCCAGCGCCATGGCGGGGGCCAGCAGCTCGAACGCCAAGGTGCGGGGCACGGAGTCGGCAATCCCCACCTGCATGATCAGCTCCTGGCTGGCGTGGCGCAGGGTGTGTTCCAGCTCGGCCCCCAGCGAGAAAATCGCCCCCGCCTGCTCCTGTGCTTGCCGTCCGGCGACGGTCAGCACGAGGCGTCGACCCACTCTGCTAAACAGCGCGACCCCGAGGGAGATCTCCAGCTCGGCGACCTGACCGCTGATGGTTTGCGGCGTGAGATGAAGCTGTTGCGCCGCCTGCGTCACGCTACCGCAGCGCGCCACATGCCAGAAGTAGTAGAGCTGTTTGTAGTTGAGCATGCCATCCCTTATCAGTTTTTACCGAACAACCATCAGTCACAATCTGATTTTATCGAAACATCGCGGGCTCTAGCATGCAACCATTATCTGCACTCCTCCTGCGAGCCATCATGCTGGATGTCGTTGTTCTCTTCTTTCTATTCGGACTGCTGGCCGGTCTGGTGCGCTCCGAGCTGAAATTACCGCCCGCGCTCTACGATACACTCTCCCTTTTCCTGCTGCTGGCCATCGGCCTCAAGGGCGGTGTCGGCCTGGCCCAGCAATCCTTGTTGCCACTGCTGCCACAACTCGCCTTGGTGATACTGCTCGGGGTGGTGCAGACCCTCGCAGGTTTTGCGCTGTTGCGCATCAAGATGAACCGGGTGGATGCCGCCGCTACCGCAGCCCATTACGGCTCGGTCAGCGTGGCCACCTTTGCGGTCGGGGTGAACTGGCTGACCGAACGGGGTATCAGTTTTGAATCACAACTCTCTATCTTCCTCGCGGTGATGGAGATCCCGGCCATCCTGGTGGGGATAGTGCTAGCCCGTGGCATCAGCCGCGAAACTCGCTGGCGCATGCTGGCTCACGAATCTTTCCTCGGCAAAGGGGTGACCCTGCTACTGGGCGGTATGGCCATCGGCTATCTGGCAGGCCCCGATGGCGTTGCCCCGCTCAAACCGCTGTTCGTCGACCTGTTCAAGGGAGCGCTGGCACTGTTCCTGCTGGAGATGGGCCTCATCGTCGCCCGCCAGTGTCAGGACTTGCGCAAGCATGGCTTCTTCCTGCTCGGCTTCGCGCTGTTGATGCCGCTCGCTTCAGCGGGACTGGGATTGGCAGCTGGCCAGCTGATGGGGCTCTCCCTCGGCGGCCTGACCCTGCTGGCCACCCTGGCGGCCAGCGCCTCCTATATCGCCGTACCGGCCACCATGCGTATCGCCCTGCCACAAGCCAACCCGGGGTTGTCCCTCAGCGCCGTGCTGGGGGTCACCTTCCCGTTCAACATCATGCTGGGAATCCCGCTCTACCACAGCTGGGCCCGCCACTTCACGGAGTAGCCACATGCAGACCGAGACCCGCACCCTGTTGACCGTTATCACGGAAGCAAATCTGGAGCCGACCCTGCTGCGCACCCTCACCCGCGAGGGGCTGCGCGGCTACACCATCACCGATGCCCGCGGCCGGGGTGATCATGGCGAGCGTAACGCCAGCTGGAGCGAGAGTGGCAATATCCGGCTGGAGGCGATCTGCAGCCGCGAGCAGGCGGAGCGGCTGCTGGCCCACCTGCAGAGTCGCTACTACCCCGACTACGCCATGATCGCCTTTCTGCAACCGGTCGAAATCGTGCGACCCGAGAAATTCTGAGCCGGCTTGCCGGCTCTTTTTGTTTACCAAAAGCAAACGTTTAACAGCAAGGAACCAACAAACATGAACACCCCTCCCCTGATTGGCCTGGTGATGGGCTCCGACTCCGACTGGCCCGTGATGCAGGCCGCAGCCCGCATCCTCAAGGAGCACGGTGTGCCCTACGAGGCGCGCGTGGTGTCTGCCCATCGCACGCCGGATCTGCTGTTCGAATATGCCGCCAGTGCCCGCGAACGCGGTCTGCGCGCCATCATCGCCGGGGCCGGTGGCGCCGCCCACCTGCCGGGTATGGTCGCCGCCAAGACCACGCTGCCAGTGCTGGGCGTCCCCATTCCCTCGCGTCAGCTCAAGGGGATGGACTCGCTGCTCTCCATTGTGCAGATGCCCAAGGGGGTGCCGGTCGCTACCTTCGCCATCGGCGAGGCGGGGGCAGCCAACGCCGGACTGTTCGCGGTCTCTCTGCTGTCGGTCGCCCGGGACGAGGAGGCTCCCCGCTACCAGCAACAGCTCGACGACTTCCGTGCCAACGAGCGTGACCGGGTGCTGGCGCTGCAACTGGAGGAGCCGACATGATAGTGCCACCCGCCACCCTCGGTATGCTCGGCGGCGGCCAGCTTGGCCGCTACTTCGTGATGGCCGCCCACCGCCTCGGCTACAAGATGGTGGTACTGGATCCCGACCCGGCCAGCATCGCCGGTGCCGCCGCCGATCACCATATTGTCGCCTCCTATGACGACCAAACGGCCCTGCACGATCTGGCCAGCCGCTGCGCCGCCATCACTTGCGAGTTCGAGAACGTACCCGCCGCCACCCTGGCACTGCTGGAGCAACGCAAGCCGGTGCGCCCGGCCGCCAGCGCAGTGCGTATCTGTCAGGATCGCCGCGAGGAGAAAGCCTTTCTGCGCGAAGCAGACATCCCGGTTGCCCCCTATCTGGCGCTGCTGGCGGAAGATCCCATCCCCGCACAGGCCAGCGAACTCTTCCCCGCCATCCTCAAGACTGCCCGCGAAGGGTACGACGGCAAGGGGCAGTGGCAGGTAAACAATCTGGACGAACTGGCAACGGCGCTGGCAGGCAGTGGCGTGCCCTGCGTGCTGGAGAAACTGCTGGCGCTGGAGGGGGAATTTGCCCTGACGCTGGCCCGCAGCCCAGGCGGCGCCATCAGCGCCCTGCCACTGGTGCAGAACTGGCACAGCGGCGGCATTCTCGACCAGACTCGCTCACCGGCCAATGCGCCGGCGCTGGAGAGTGAGGCCAAGCGCATTGCCGAACATCTCATCGCCGCCCTCGACTACGTGGGGGTACTGACGGTGGAGTTCTTCCTGGTGGGCGGCCAGCTGTTGGTGAACGAGATGGCGCCCCGCCCTCACAACTCGGGCCACCCCAGCCTCGACAACGCTGAATGCAGCCAGTTCGAGTTGCAGGTACGCGCCCTCTGCGATCTGCCGCTGCCAGAGCAGATCGCTGTGCGGCCCGCCCTGTTAATCAACCTGCTGGGAGATCTCTGGCAAAACGGCACGCCAGACTGGGCCGCCCTGCTGGCGCTGCCCGGTCTGCATCTGCACCTCTATGACAAGGGCAAACCCCGCCCCGGCCGCAAGATGGGCCACATCACCATCACAGGTGATAACTGGTCAACGGTGGAGGATACCTGCCGTCAGGCCCGTCTGTTGCTGGGGCTAGCGCCACGCTGAGCGACCATCCGAAATGCAAAGACCCGGGCATGGCCCGGGTCTTTGTTATTGCTTGCTGTGGCAGTGAGGGTAATCAGGCCCGCGCCACCGATACCGGCGCCGGCAAACGGATGGTCAGGGAGAGCACCAGCGCCACCACCAGCAACACCAGGATCAGGTTGAAGGTCGCCATAAAGCCGCCAAACAGGAAGGCCACGATGGAGCCGATGATGCTGCCCAGACCAAAGCCCAGATAGATGACGCCGTAGTTCTTGGTCAGGTTGTTGAGACCGAAGAAGTCACTCACCAGTGAGGGATAGACGGTGATGGTGCCACCGAAGCTGAAAGCCACACAGGCTACCGCCACGAAGAAGAGGTTGGCATTAAGCGGCACGAACAACAGCAATCCCATGCCACAGAGCATGATCAGCTGGGCGATGGTGATGACCCGGATGCGGGAGATCTTGTCAGAGAGGATACCCAGCACCAGTCGCCCCCCCAGGTTGGCCATGGCGATCACCGCGACCGCATTGACAGCCACTGCAGCCGACAGACCCACCATGTTCTCGCCGATATCCTTGGCCACACCGATGACATAGAGGCCGCTCATGCAGGTGGTGAGGAACATCAGCGCCAGCATCCAGTACTGCGGCTTGCGCATCGCTTCGGCCAGGGTGAAATCACGGCGCTCGGTCTGCTGCGCCGAAGCGGCCTGCTGGGGTGCATCCTTCATCAGCATGCCACCCACCAGCACCATGGACATGGTGATCAGCCCCCACAGCTGGAAGGTGGTCTCAAGGCCGGAGCTGGAGAGCAGCAGCAGGTTGATATATTTGAAGCCGAGACTACCGAGGCCATAGGCACCGATGGAGCAAGCGGAGATGAGCCCTTTGCGCTCCGGGAACCACTTCACGCAGTTGGAGAGGGTCATCAGATAGCCGGTACCGTTGGCAAAACCGACCAGAATGCCCGCGCAGAGATAGAGCATCACCAGATTGCTGGCGTGGGCGGTGAGGAAGAGGCCAATGCCGAGCAGCACGCCGGCCCCCAGGGTGACATTGCGCACCCCGAACCGCTCCTGCAGCTTGCCCGCCATGCAGGAGGCCACCGCCAGAGAGAGGCTGAGCAGGCCAAAGGCGAAGGCCACCTGGCTCACCGGCTCGTCCAGCTTGTCGGAGAGCTGGGCGTTGAACAGGCTCCAGGTGTAGACAGAACCCAGTGCGAACTGGGTGATGATGGTACCGATCAGTGTCAGGTACCGGGTGCGGTTCAGATCGATGGTCATGATGCGTCTCGGTCGATGGCCTTCAGGAAAGTGAGGCCACTATAGGCAAGACGCCGCGCGCGCCGACCGATTAAGGCATGAAATGCAGATCGGCGGGAATGAATGACAATCAGAGCCGCATCAGCTGACGGAACGCCTTGATGTTGCTGCGGCTCACCGGCACCTCGAACGGCAGATCATGGAGCCGGATGAGATAGGTGCTGTTAAACCAGGGCACTATCTCGCGGATCTTGTTGATGTTGACGCAGTAGGAGCGGTGACAGCGGAAGAACCCCTCGGCAGGCAAGCGGCTGACAAACTCGCTGATGGTCATGGTCATCACGTAGCGATCGGTGCGGGTGTAGACATAGGTGAGCTTCTCGTCCGCCTCTGCGTAGTAAATCTGCTCGCAGGGGGTGACTATGATACGCTCCCCCTTCACCAGATTGACGGTGCGATTCTGCGGGCTGATCACGTCGCCGCTCGCCTCCCCCGTAGTGGCTGGCTGCGACTTGCCCGCATGCTCGAGCTTTTGCAGCAGATTGATGATGCGCGGCTCGTTGTAGGGCTTGAGGATGTAGTCGAACGCCTCCAGCTCGAACGCCTCCACCGCAAACTCCTTGTAGGCAGTGACGAAGACGATGTGGGGCGGGTGACTCGATTTGTGCAGGTTCTTGGCCAGCAGCAGGCCGTCGATGGAGGGGATCTGGATATCGAGGAAGACCACATCCACCTCGTGATCCTGCAGGTATTTGAACGCCTCCAGCCCATCCTCGAAGCTCGCCACTATCTCGATGGTGCTGTGCTGATTCACCAGATAGATGAGCTCCTCGCGAGCCAGATATTCGTCTTCGACAATAATGGCTTTCAGCATGACAACACCTCTCGCGGCACACACTTATCCCCAACCATGATGGCACTCAGCATGGCATCGACTCCTGATCCGGCAGATAGAAACAGACTTCGGTACCCGGCTCCAGCCGCTTGAGCTGCAGACCGTCGCCATAGAGCAGTTTGACCCGCTGATGCACGTTCATCAGGCCGATGCTGCGGCTCTCTACCCGACCGGCGGCCACCCCGTCGATCACTGTCTGACTGATGCCATAGCCGGTGTCTCGCACCGATACCCGGATGCCCCCCGCCAGCTGTTTCACCTCGATGGTGACCCGACCCGGCGCACTGCGAGGCTGGATGCCGTGCAGGATGGCGTTTTCCACCAGCGGCTGCAACAGCAGGCTCGGCACCTGGATGTGGACATCGTCCACCTCGAACACCACCTCCAGCTTGTCGCCGAAGCGGGCCTGCTCGATGGCCACATAGTCGCGCACCTGCTGCAGCTCCTCCTGAATGTCGATGAGCTCATCCCCCTTGTTGAGGTTGTAGCGCAGGTAGTCCGCAAGATTGGCGATCAGCTGGCGCGCCTGCTGGGGGCGAATGCGGATGAGCGACGAGATGGCGTTGAGGGCATTGAACAGGAAGTGCGGGTTGATCTTGCTCTGCAGCGCGGTGAACTCCGCCTTGCGGGTCATCTCCTTGAGCTGCTCGATGCGCGACACCTCCATCTGGGTAGAGATGAGCTGGGAGAGGCCCACCGCCATCTCCCGCAGCGAGCTGGTGATGCTGTGGGTGCGGCGGTAATAGATCTTGAGGGTGCCGCTCACCGCGCCGTTTTCCCGCAGCGGAATAATGATGACCGAGTGGAAATCGGATAGGTGATACTGGCGCAGATCGTTGTTGATGATGATCTGGTCGAGCAGCACCGCCTGCTGGGTCATGCCGCTGATGGCGTGGTGCTCGTCCAGCTCGTAATAATCCTTGCCCACCCCCACGTAGGCCAGCACGTCATGGGTATCTGTGATGGCCACAGCATCGGCGCTGATGTCGCGCCGGATCACCTCGCACACCTGACTGAGAGAGTGGCGATCGATGTTCTGGAAGAAGGGCAACGTCTTGTTGGTGATATCCAGCGCCAGCTTGGCCTGCTTGGCGGCAATCAGCTCCTTCTCGTCATCCAGATCCTGCACCAGCTTGATGATGAGGCCGATGCAGAGCGCCCCGGCGATCATCGGATAGGCGATGTGGTTGACGATCTCCACCCCTACCCCGTGGGGCTCTGTCAGCAGCAGGATCAGCAGCATGGTCAGCCCCTCGCACAGCATCCCCGCCAGAATGCCGTAGAGCCAGAGTCGCGACTTGCGACAGCGCAGGTGCAACCAGGTCGCCAGCAGGCCGGCGATAATGCTGGTGATGAGGCAAGGGATCGAGGTGTGACCATCCATATCGATGAGGTAGCGGTGCAGGCCGGAGATGACCCCGGCCGGAATGCCGACCCAGGGGCCAAACAGGATACCGCCCGAGATGATGGCGATGATCCGCACGTTGATCAGCGCACCCTCCACCGGAATGCCGGTGTAGGTACTGTATACGGCGAACAGACAGAAGATGGAGGCCACCAGCACCAGCTCGGCCGGGGTGTGATCCCGCTTCTGGAACAGCCGCTGGAACGGCCTTGTGCGGGTCAGAAAGAACAGGGTCATCAGCATCAGCGCCGCCCGTTCGAATACCGCCAACAACATCATCTGATTTTCGAGCAAAACCGGGATCCCGTATCAATGGAGTTATGGTGATTTCTGGTGTATGGGGGAGATAGAGAAGGTGGCGTATCCTGCTGATTGATTCCCGCGAAGAATCTCAATTAACAGAGGTGATACGCCATGACCAATTCTACCCTCAGAGTCCT
>NZ_JAACGC010000092.1:0-12417 GCF_029237385.1 Aeromonas sp. 1HA1 | reverse complement strand
ATCTGGCGCTGCCAAAAATCAACGCGTTCTTGAGTGGTCATAGCGGAAATCCCAACGTAGATACGATGGGTTTCAGTGTGCCGAGGTGATCTCAGTAAAAACAGGTGCTGATTCAGGGGCGCTTACTTCATGGCCGCGGGTCAATTCACCCTGGCCCTGCCACACGCCATGTTCCCGGAGATGGTCAACAACCTCTTCTACGCGGGCCTGGCTCTGTTGATCTTGGGTAACGGTCTGTTCAAACCGAACATCTCCACCATGGTGGGTGACTTGTATAAGGAAGGTGACCACCGTCGTGACGGCGCCTTCACCATCTTCTACATGGGCATAAACCTGGGCTCCCTGCTGGCCGGTGTGATCTGTGGCGCCGCCGCCACAGCTTACGGCTGGCAGGCCGCCTTCGTCAGCGCCGGTATCGGCATGCTGCTCTCCCTGGTAGTCCAGGCCACCATGGCGCAGCGCTTCCTGGGCGACATAGGTCGTGTGCCGGCCGCCCAGCGCGCCGCCGAGCAACGCTCCAAGGAGCAGAAGGCGCCGCTGACAAGGCAGGAAGTGGATCGCATCAAGGTCATCCTGGTACTGAGTCTGTTCACCATCATCTTCTGGGCAGGCTTCGAACAGGCCGGTGGTTTGATGAACCTGTATGCGCAGCAGTATACCGACCGCATGATCGGCAGCTTCGAAGTACCGACCGCCTGGTTCCAGTCCCTGAACCCCTTCTTCATCATCACGCTCGCCCCCATAGTCGCGGCCATCTGGATCAAGCTCGGCAGCAAAGAGCCGAACTCCCCGGTGAAGTTCGCCATGGGCCTGCTGTTCCTGGCCGTGGGCTTCCTGTTCATGATCGGTGCCGTACTGCAGCAAGGCGGCGATCAGGCCGTCAAGACCTCCATGTTCTGGCTGGTCGGAGCCTACCTGTTCCACACCCTGGGTGAACTCTGCCTCTCCCCGATCGGCCTCTCCATGGTGACCAAGCTGGCACCGCTGCGTCTGGCTTCTCTGATGATGGGAGTCTGGTTCGGCTTCAATGCCTTGGCCAACTACATCGCCGGCTTCGTCGGCTCCTTCGTCGGTGAGTCCGGCGCCATTGCCATCTTCGGCGGCATCGCCATCGCCGCCGTGATCAGCGCCCTGATCCTGCTGGCCATGGCCAACCGCCTGGTCTACTGGATGCACGGTGCCGAAGGTCCTGCCAAAGAGCCAGAAGAGCACGACAAGAAACTGCAGTCTGCTACCGTCTAACCGGCTCGGATTGTGATGAACAAACAGGGCGCCCACTGGGCGCCCTGTTTGTTTTTGTCTGCGACGAAATCGGCCTCAGTGGTGGCGAACCTGCACATGGAGGGCGCTGCCGCTGTCGCTACGAAACTGCAGATCAAACGGCTCGTGCCAACTGCGTTTGTGCAGCGCGTAATGGCTGCTGCGCAGCAAGCCGAGCGGCAAGCCGCCGGAGCGCATCAACCAGTGCGGTGAGGTGAGCCCGGCATTGGCAAACACCAGGCCATCCTCCTGATCAAACAGCAGGGCGGCCATGGCGAAAGAGTGGCGCAAGCCGGATTCGATGAGCTGCAGGTTCAGGTAATCGAGCAGCCGGTGCGGCTGGGTCAGCAGCAGACTCTCCTTGTGCTGAAACTGGCGATAGGGGGCATTCATCAGGGAACGCACCAGAGCGCCACAGAAGGCGGCATCCACCCCGAAGACCGGCAGCTCCATCACCAGCACCAGCAGCTTGTCATCCAGCTTGAAGGTATCCGGAATGAACAGGTTGCCCATCCCCTCGAACGTCACCTGCCAGGGGCCCCACTCCTGCAAGCCGGGCGGCCTCAACCAAGCGAGCAGACGGGTGGCCGCCTTGTCGTGATCGCGAAAAAAGTCGATGTGATCCATCAACTCCAGTTGCTGCCCGTGACCATAGTTGGCCGCCAGACACTGCTCTATGCTGCGACCTACCTGGTCGAAGTCCGAGATCGGCTTGAGCAGAAAATCGCGGGCACCGGCGCGCAACGCACGCTCTACCGCCTCCATCTTGCTTTGCCCGGAAATGATGATGACGGGGATATGGGGATAGCGGGCAGACAGGCAGGCGATGACCTCATGGCCATGCATGTTGGGCATGTTCAGGTCGCACAATACTATATCGGGGTGGTAGAGCGCGGCGGCAGAGAGGCCTTCAATCCCATCCTCGGCCTGAAACACACACGCCCCGTCATGCTCGAGATAAGTTACCAGCGAGTGGCGAAAAACCGCTTCATCTTCCACCACCAAGATCCGTAGTCCGGCTTTTGACATCTTGATAAAGCTCTTATTAGTCAATCAGTTATTTGATTAATAAGCCTAGACCATAAGGAGTGGGCTTGACCAATCAGATGATTGCATAATCGACGTGGCTGGCATGCAATATGACTATCCTGGCCGCCAACTATTTGAAAAAGAGCAGGTAATACCTCCCGCACTGCACAATGGCCTTGGTGAAAATGCTGGTATTGTGGCCAACCTGCCCCCCACAAAAGGCGTCATGCAGGTACGAATGCCAGGCTCATCTCACGCCCGCTATTTCCACCTGAGCGGAACCAGGCCTCATTCCCGACCGAAAAACAGAGGCCAGCAGGGCCCCTGCCCGAGCAGCACGAATTGTATGAGACCCCGCCATAGGGGATAATGCCCCCCACTCCAGATCGTGAAGAGCACCATGACACCAGCCGAATACAGCGCCCTTGCCCATCCCAGATTATCCCATCCGGCTCGCAGCCTCTATACCCTGCAGCTGCGCAGACTGGTACAGGAAAATCAGCTGGCCCGGCTCAACTATCCCGAACTTGGGCGGTCATTGGCGGTGGTCGATCCCGGCGATCCCAGCGGCTTCTGTTTCCAGGTCAACGCCCGCCAGCTGACCGAGCTATTCGACGAGCTGATGGAGGCAGGATTGCTGCAGGTCGAGGCGCAGGCTGACAGTGAGCACTACCATCAGTGCCCGTTCCTGCTGCCGCTGCTGACCCAGAAGGTGCGCAGCCCGCTGCCGGAACGCCCCTTTCAGATGCACCTGCAGTGGCGTCCGGATGAGGAGCTGCCCGCCCTCGCCCGCCTGTGTGGAGTGATCGATGCCAGCTACAACGAAGAGGATCTGGGGGAGTTCATCGCCTACTGGCTGGGCAGACCCGAAGTGTTCGACTCCCAGCATCAGTGGATGCTCAAGTTCATTCGAGCCCTCAAGACCCGCCGGTACGTCCGTCGCCAGCCGATGGAGGCGAAAGGTTATCAGCAGGTCACGTCAGCCCCGGCAGATTCAGGCCCGAGCAAGCGGGCACAGCAGATGATAGAAGAGGCTAAACGGCTGGCCCAAGTGCAGACCGAGGAACAGGCGCCGGATAATGATTGATAGCGGCCCCTGCCAGCAGGCAAAATCAGTGCCTTGTCACCCCATCCCTGACCCAGCAGAAGGAGCATTCCATGACTGACCCGCAAGATCCCCTGCGCCAGGAGCTGGAAGAGATCGAAGCCAAGCGCAAAAGAATCGCCAAGGCCAAACAGGGCCACCGGGTGCACGACACCGAGCTGAGCCAGCACGTGGGCGGCTTGCTGGAGCGCATTCGTCGCCTGCAGGCCCAGACTGGTGGCAGCCAGTACGACTACGAGACCCTGCGCAAGGAGTACGACGCCAAGGCCAACGCCGAGGTGCGCGAGCTGCAAAAAGCCGCTCGCCAGGAGCGGATCCAGAAACTGATCGCCCAGGCCGACCTCAACCCGGACTGGGTATTCGAGAAGATGGATGCCACCGATCCGGCACTGCAATACCCCATGGAGACGGCCCGCTACTTCATCAGCGGCTTCGAGCACTGGGAGAAGAGTGGCGGCGGCTGCATGCTCATCTATGGCGACTACGGCACCGGCAAGTCGACCCTGGCGGGCGCCGTGGCCCATGAGCTTATCGAGCGCCACCAAAAATCGGTGATCTTCCAGCAGTGGGCCTCTATCGTGGATCGCCTCTTCTTCAACGTGATCCAGGATCAGGAGGAGCGCAACCAGTACCGCCGCGCGCTGGAAGAGGTCGACCTGCTGATCATCGACGAGGTATCGGCCAACCGCGCCAAGATGGCAGAGAGCCAGTCCAGCTTCCTCGGCCACCTGCTGCGCCGCCGGCGCAACCTGTCCAAAAGCGTCATCATCATCACCAACCACAGCCCGCAGAGCCTGCATCAAGCCATCGGCGACTTCAGCTTCGAGGCGATCAAGGCGTTCAATCCGGTGGACATCCACCTGAGCGGCCCCAGCCGTCGCCCCAACATAGGCCATTACAACGGCTGATCCTGTGCGAGCCCGGGCCAGCGGCCCGCGGCTCGCCACATTTCCCCTGCTTGCCCCTCAAATAAAAACAACTCTCATTTACAGCGCTGCGCCAACCCTCTAGGCTAACCCTTTCGCCACAGGGAGCAGCACAATGCCAACCACACTTATCTTCGGAGCCAGCCGCGGGCTGGGCCGCGCCTTCACCGAGCACGCCCTGCGCCAGGGCCACAGGGTCGTGGCCCTGGTCCGTAACCCCGCGCTGGCCGCCGAGCTGCGCGTATTGGGGGTCGAGGTCGTTGAGGGAGATGCCCTCGACCATCAGGCCGTCGCGCAGGCTTGCTCACTCGCAGGCAACGAGGCCGGAGTGATCTCGACCCTCGGTAGCTTCCGCCAACCGGCCCCCGTCGATTATCAAGGCAACCGCCAGGTAATCGATCAGATGGAGCTGGCCGGGCTCAAACGCCTGCTGCTGGTCACCTCGCTCGGGTGTGGTGACAGCTGGCAATATTTGCCCGAACGAGCCAGAGCCGCCTTCGGTAACGAGGTACGTTTGAAGAGTCTGGCGGAGAGCTGGTTGCAGACCAGTACGCTGACCTGGACCATAGTTCGCCCGGCCGGCTTGCAGGATGGCGAGGCCACCGGGCAGGCCGTGTTGAGTCAGGGGAGCGAAGTGCACGGTCTGGTACGCCGTGCCGATGTGGCAGCCCATGGATTGCAACTGCTGAGCGATGAGCAGGCAGTGGGACAAATTTACGCCATCGGCGATCCCACCCTCAGCCGGGGGTGAGCAATCCGGATAACAAAACGGTCAGCCCCCAGGCTGACCGTTTTACTGTCTGATGTCGTCTAGCTGGCAGAGGGGCCACGCTCGGTTTTCGTCTCCGCAGCCACCCCGCCCGACGCGACCACCTCACCCACAAGCGACCGCTGACGCCAGCGCAGCAACAGACAAGCCAGCCCACCGTAAAGCAGCGCCAGCCCCCACAACTTCCACCAGTAGTGGGAAACCTGGGCAAACTCGGCCCCCATCTGGTTGAGGCGCAAGAAGCCCTCGATGGCCGGCGTGCTCGGCACCCACTGGGCCAGCCAGTTGAGGGGAGGAGGGATCAGCTCCAGCGGCCAGATAAAACCCGCCAGGAAGACCAGCGGCATGGAAGAGAGCAATACCACCTGGGTCGGCAGATCCCGCCGGGTAAACAGGGCCCCCAGCACTATGCCAAGCCAGGTGGTCGCCAACAGGAATGGCAGGGTGAACAGCCACAACTCGGCCGGCTCTGCGGTGCGCACTATGTTGTAGTGATCGAAGCAGAAGCCGAAGAAGTAGGTCACCGGCAGCACGAACAGCCCGCCCACCACCAGGGTTCTGGCCAGCAGCAGGGCAAGCACGGGGGCGCTCTGCCAATAGCCAGGCTCCCCGCGACCGCTGCGGTGATTCTGGGTTGCCCCCAGGATCCCGGTCCCCATCAGCAGCACCTGATGCAGGATCAGCACAAACACCGCTGGCACCACGTAGTTCACATAACCCATGGTGGGGTTGAACACGGGCAGCACATTGAGCCCGACCGCATTCCAGCCCATGGCAGCCTGCGGCAGTGCCTCGCCATGACTCAGCAACCGCGCCACCTTCACCTGCGCTGCCAGGGTACCACCCGCCTGCGCCAGCCCCTCGGCAATGGTGCCGTAGACCAGGAAGTAGGAGGCATCACCGGCATAGCTCAGGGTGACGCTCCTGCCCTGCATCAGATCCCGATAGAAGTAGCGGGGAATGTGCAGTATGCCGCTCCCCTTCCCTGCTATCAGCAGCTGGCGCGCCTCTTCCAGGCTGCTGGCCCGTGCCACCAGTTTCACCTGCGGGGTAGCATCGGCCATGAACTCCAGCTGACGGGAGAGCTGACTGCCATCCTCATTGACCACCACCACAGGCTCTTCTCTGGGCAGTTGCTGCAGGTAGGGCTGCGGGTAGAGGAAGGAGTAGAAGAAGACGCCACCAAACAGGGTCAGCATGATGGCCCGATCGGCCAGCAGAGTACGCCACTCGAGCCTTACCAGATCCCAAAAACCTAGCATGACATCCACTCCTTCCCCGGCGTGGCAGAGCCGCACGGTTCAAGCCGGATCACCTCCCAAAAACCTAGCATGAAGTCGGCCCCTTATCGGCTGTGTGGCGCGCCCGATCGGCCTGCTGCTGGTAACGACGAACAACCAGCAACAGGGGCAGCAGGAACAGCAGCAAGGCCCCGAACTGGGGCAGGGCAGCACTGAGCGGCTGGCCGTAGTTGGCCTGCCCTATCTGCAACTCCACATAGTGGGAGATGGGCAGGAGGCTGCGCCAGAGGCGAGCGAAATCCCCCATGGCGCTGACTGGAAAAGTCACGCCCATAAAGGCAAAACCGGGTGCCGTATAGGCGCCCGCCAGCGACAGGGCGCGGGCCGGATCCCGGATGACGCCGTAGAAGAAGGCCCCCATGCTGACGCAGGCGGCCGAAGCCAGCCCCAGTCCCAGTGTCAGCACCAGCCAGCTGCCTTGCATCGGATAGCCAAACGCGTTGAACAGCAGCAGGCTCCACGCCAGACCCCAGGCCCACCCGATCAGCACATGAGGCAGCAAAATGCGCCAGAGGCCGAACCAGACCCCTTGGCCGGTCCAGTCCAGGCCCAATCGATCGGTGCGGGCCAGGGCGTTGATCCCATAGAGCACCAGCAGGATCTGCCACACCGCCGGCAACAAGGCACTCAGCAGGAACTGGGCATAGCTGGAGTTGATGTTGTAAAGCGCAGTCACCTGGTTGCTGATGGGCACGGATTGCCCCACGGCGCCAGGCATGATCTTGCCATCGGCCATGGCGGCCAGCACGCCTACCTGACCGTTGAGGGTGCCCACCACCTGCGCCAGTGCCGAGTTGACCAGCTTGGCGATCAGAATGAACTGGCCGTTGTTGAACACTGTCACCTGCGGCTGGGTACCCTGACGGGCATCCCGCTCAAGATGGTTGGGGATCACCACCAGGGCATAGATATCACCGCCGCGTAGCGCGCGCGCCCCCTCGTCGATGGAATCGAACTGACTGGCAAGGCGCAGCCCGGCGGAACCGTCCAGCGAGAACGCCAGCTGACGGGAAAGGACGCTCTGATCCAGATCCACCAGACCAACGTTGAGATCCCGGGCCAGCCCGGCCGAGAAGATCCAGCAGAGCACCCCCATCAACAGCAAGGGAACCCAGCTCATCAAGGCCAGACCGAACGGATCCTGCCACAACCGCCGCCATTCACGTCTCATCAGAGTTCGACCAGCACACTCATGCCAACTCGCAGACCGTCAACCGGTTGCAAGGGACGAGCCTCCACCAGGAAGCTTTTCATGTCGAAACCCTGACGGGTATCTGTGGCGCGCCAGGTGGCAAAATCCCCCATCACAGCCACATGAGTCACCTTGAAGCGCACCGTCTGTTCACCCAGTCCCGGGATGGTGGCATCGAACTCTGTGCCCAGCGAGAAGCGGGACAGCAGATCTTCGCGCACATGGAACTGGGCCCAGGCATCCTGCATGTCGAGCAGGGTCACCACCGGGAAGCCCTGCGGCGCCAGTTCGCCACTGCGCAGCAGCACCTGGGATACCTCCCCTGCATGCGGGCTGGCGATGCGGGTATCGGCCAGATAAGCCTCCACTTCCGCCACCGAGCCCGCCGCCATGTTGGCCTGCTCGCGCGCCGCCACCTTGGTCTCTTCCCGCACCCCTTCCAGGGTCATCTGGTACTGCTGCCAGGCCATGCCTTCGCTGTACTTGGCAGCCTGCCAGGCGGTCCAGGCTTCATCCCGTTTCTGCAACGGCATCACGCCATCCCGGTGCAGACTGGCAATGCGTTCATAGGTCTTGGCCCGCAGCAGGGCTGCCGCCCTCGCCTTTTGCCACTGATCCTTGGCGCCAGCGATCTGCTGCGCGCGCGCGCCCTTCTCCGCCTCCTCGGCCATGGCTCCGGCTGCAGCCTGTCCCGCCTTGGCCTGGCTCAGCTTGGCCTCGATCTCGGGACTGGCCAGAGTAAAGACCAGCTGATCCCGGGCCAGCTGGTCACCCTTCTTCACCAGCACCTCGTCGATGCGACCCGCCACCTTGGAGGAGACCGAATACTGCTGCGCCTCAACCTGCCCCTGCAAGCGCACCGGCTCGGGCTGATAGGCGAGCCAGAAACGCCAGCCCAGCCAGATCACCAGCAGGACCAGCGCCAACGGCAGCAGCAGCGGCTTGACCTGGCTCATCGTCTTCTTGATGGGGGGATGACTCATGAATTCACCTCGACAAACGGGCGACCCTTGGCGGTCGAAACAGACATGGAAAACGGGACAGACAGGGCCGCGATCATGAATTCACCTCTATCGCCTGACCATGCTGGTATTGGCTGAAACTGTTCATCTGGCCCGAGAGCGCCAACAGGCGCGCCAGCGAGATCACATATTGATAGGCCGCCGCCGCGCGCTGGGTCTTGACCCCGGCCAGCTGGTGCTGGGCATCGACCACATCCAGCGAGGTAGAGAGCCCCTGACCGAAGGCCTTATCCCGCAGCAACACGTTCTCCTCGGCCAGCGCCTGAGTGGAGGAGAGAGACTGGTACTCTTCCAGCCCCTGCGCCGCCTCCCGCCAGGTCTTCTCGACCAGCAGCTCCAGATCCTGGCGGGTCTTGGCTTGCAGCAGATTGACCTGCAGCTCGGCGCTCTTGGCCGCTTGTACCGTCTCGGAGCGGCCGTCGCGGCTCACCAGCGGCATGCTGACGCCCACCCCGACCAGCCAGTCCGGCGTGGTCTTGGAGACCAGCGAATCATCCTCATAGAGGTTGTAGTTACCAAACAGGAACAGCTCGGGGGCATATTTGCCTTTCTCCAGCGTGATCATGCCCTGAGCCTGCTCCTTCTTGGCAGCCAACAGCTTGAGGCCGGGATGCACCGCCAGGGTTTCCTCAACGAAGGCATCGAGTTGTGGCATGCTGTCGTTAATGAAGAGCCGGGTATTGGGTTCAGCCTGCTTGAGCTTGAGCATGTGGCCAAGTGCCAACTGGGCAATCTCCAGGCTGCGGCGGGACTTCTGAGTATCGATGCGTGCCCTGTCATAGGCCGACTGGGCCGACAGCCGCTCGACCTTGGCAATCTGCCCCTGAGCCTCCAGCTTTCTGGCATGATCCAGATGATGAGCCAGCCCATCCTCGATCTGCTGCTTGGTCTGCACCACCTGCGCCGCCAGTACCAACCCGAAATAGGTCTGGGAGAGGCTCTCAAAGGTGGCTTGCTGTTTGAGCACCAGCAACTGCTGCGCCTCGCTCACCTGCGCCTGCCGGATATCCTGCGCGGCATCAATACGACCGCCGGTAAACAGCGGCCAGAGCATCTTGACCGAGCTGGTCACCACATTCTGCTTGGTCAGCGGAGTGACAAAATCATCCGGACTGAGGTGTACCCCCATGCTCCCAAGTATGTTGCTCAGACCTGCGCCCAGCTCCGGATGGCTGGCAATGGGGTTGAGATCCGTCATGTCCAGTTCCATCGGCTGATCGAGGTGGGTATAGCTGGCCCCCACGTCCACCTTGGGCAGATACATGGCCTTGGCAGCCTCACGCAACTGTTTCGCCCGATCCACACCAGCCTGTTCCGCCGCCAGTCCGTCATCCTGCTGGATGACCCGACTCCAGGCTTCGCCGAAACTGACCGGCTGTGCCTGAGCAGAACCCAGCACGACCCCCAGCAGACACGGGTAGAGAGATTTGATGAACCTTGACGTCATACATCCCCAGTCTGTTTGTAATAAAATTGTTTGGAGCCTTTGCTCGATTCAAGCTCGCTATCATAGCGCAAACCCCAAGCGGATGGGGACAGGCAAATCGTCGAGTAACTCTCTCATTTGACCCCGTAAACTAACCCCGACAATATGCCTGATTTTCAAGCACTCCTGAATTTGCAAGCCTTGGCGCGACGTTTTTTTCAGAAAAAAATGGCTGACGCTCAAATACTAACCTTTTCTCCTGACTAAAAAATGCGTAATATACGCCGCCCTAAGCCGATGGTAACCGTGGAATGCAGATAGGTCCCCACACGCTTGAAACTCCCTTGATTGTGGCTCCCATGGCCGGTGTAACAGACCGACCATTTCGTGAACTTTGTTTGCGATTGGGCGCTGGCATGGCCGTTTCCGAGATGCTGCTGGCCAACCCGGATGTCTGGGATACCCAGAAAACCAGGATGAGAATGGATCACTCTGCAGAAGGTGGCTTGCGATCGGTCCAGATTGCCGGAGCCGACCCCGAGATGATGGCGTTTGCCGCCCGCTACAACGTGGAGCAGGGCGCTCAGATCGTCGACATCAACATGGGTTGTCCAGCAAAAAAAGTGAACAAGAAGTTGGCAGGTTCCGCCCTGCTGCGCCATCCCGATCTGGTCAGAACCATCTGCCGGGCCGTAGTGGATGCAGTGGATGTGCCTGTTACCTTGAAGATCCGCACAGGATGGGATCCGGATAACCGCAATGGCGAGGAGATCGCCCGAATCGCCGAAGATTGCGGTATCGCGGCCCTCGCCGTGCATGGTCGTACCCGTGCCTGCCTCTACCGGGGTCACGCTGAGTACGACACGATTAAGGCGATTAAGCAGGCCGTATCGATTCCTGTTGTCGCCAATGGCGACATAGACAGCCCGGAGAAGGCCCGGTATGTCCTCGACTATACCGGCGTTGATGCCGTGATGATCGGCCGTGCAGCGCAAGGACGACCCTGGATTTTCCGGGAAATCCGTCATTTTCTTGAAACGGGTACCAAGCTGCCGCCTCCCGAAAGGGAAGAGGTTCGCACCCTGATGAACGAGCATGTAACCAACCTGCACCAGTTTTATGGTGCATATCTGGGAGCGCGCATTGCCCGTAAACACGTGGGCTGGTACCTGGATGAAGAAGAGGCGGGCCGAGAATTCCGTAAGCACTTCAATGCCCTGGATTGTGCAGACGCACAACTAGAGGCACTCGAAGCGTATTTCGATGGATTAGGTTAACGCATAACTAAAGAGCCGACCGAATATGTTCGAACAAACCCTGACTTCTGATGCATTGGTAACAACTACTCACAATCACGCTGCCGAGCCGACCCAGCGCCCCCTGCGTGACTCTGTGCAACAGGCCTTGCGTAACTATCTGGCCCAGTTGAACGGTCAGGAAGTGATTGATCTGTACGATATGGTCCTCTCCGAAGTCGAAGCTCCCATGCTGGACGTGATCATGCAATACACCCGCGGTAACCAAACCCGCGCCGCTGTGATGATGGGCATCAACCGTGGTACCCTGCGCAAGAAACTCAAGCGCTACGGCATGAACTGATCTCGATCAGACCTGCTACAGTGCAGACGAAGGCGTATTCCAGCGATGGGATACGCCTTTTTCTATGCCCGGTTGTCTTTCATGGCAGAATCTCACTCCGTAGCCAGCTTGATACCGATCCCCACGAAGAGTCCCCCCATCAGACGGTTGAGCCAAGCTCCCAGCCGGGCTGGCAACCTTATCTTGCGACTTGCATAGGCCGTTGAGAATGCCAACAGATGACACCAGATCATGCCATTGAAATTGAAGATGCAGCCCAGCACGATGAAGGCCAGCGCCTTCTGCGGCGCATCGGGGGCGATAAATTGGGGCACGAAGGCGAGGAAGAAAAGCGCAACCTTGGGATTCAGCACATTGGTCAACAGCCCCTGCCGATAGATCCGGCCATAAGAGAGCACCGGCAACGCCACAGCAGCATTGGTGGCAGAAGAAGCCTTGGCACCTTGCCAAAACATGGAAAGCCCCAGGTAGACCAGATAGCACGCCCCCATCAACTTGATGACGACGAACAGCTCAGCAGAGGTGCTCAACAAAGCCGACAACCCCAGTGCCGCCGCCAACACATGCACCATGGTGCCCGTCCCAATCCCCAGCGCAGCCACAGAACCCGCCCGCCAGCCCTGAGAGCCACTGCGCAGCATGATGAGCAGGGAGTCCGGCCCGAGCCTGTAAATAATTCTGTGTAACTGCCCACTCCATTACAGGTGACCGTTCAGGCGATCACCGAACTCGATAATAAAACGATTTAGGGCAAGCTTCCAATTCTGGATCGGCATGGTCCATTTCTT